>CACWQE010000001.1:0-194474 GCA_902762905.1 uncultured Lachnospiraceae bacterium
ATTAGGAACGTTAGCCGAGCAAGGTGCAGACTTTTCGCAAGGCGTTGTATAAACACGAATGGCACATTCTTAGTATCCGCTGCGAGTGATGAGTAGCGACTGCGATGATATGTTATATCCAAACCGATTTCATAACCTAAATGTTTCGCACCCAACTCGACTTACGCTGTAGAAGAGTATAAGTTTGTATAAAAAGAAAGGAGCATGTATTATGCAATTAGAAACATTACAAAAGGACATGATAGCCGCTATGAAGGCTCATGACAAACAGAGAAAGGATGCCATTTCCTCTTTGATCTCAGCAATCAAGAAGGTTGCCATTGATGAGGGACATCGCGAGGATATCAAGGAAGATCTGGTAGATCGTGTAATTCTCAAAGAGTTAAAGACGGTAAAAGAGCAGATTGACAGCTGCCCTGCAGATCGTACCGATCTGAAAGAGGAGTATCAGTTGCGCTATGATGTGATCAACGAGTATGCACCAGCTTTGATGAGTGCAGAAGAGGTGAAGGCATTTATCGAGGAGAAGTTCGCAGATGTGATAGCATCCAAGAACAAGGGCATGATCATGAAGAATGTGATGCCGGAATTGAAAGGTAAAGCAGACGGCAAGGTCATCAACGAAGTAGTTGGCGAGCTTTGTAAATAAGCGAGGTACATGCATAGAGGCAGATGACCAGACAAAGGGTCAGCGTACCCGGAATGTTTGGAAGGCTGGTAAGCAACTGGCGATAGAACAGATAGCTTACAGCACCGAGTAGAATGAATGATATACCAGGAAAGAAGATGTCACGCAAGAAGGATAATTCGAACGTGACATTTTTTTGTAAACGCAGCAGGCAGGCGAGAGTCAGTACAACATAGCTTACAAATAATCCCGAAACATAGCCGAACATACCAATCTTAGGAACAAGAAAGAGAATGAAGCCAATCCGGATTGCGGTTGCTAATACGGTGAGGAATAGATTATAAGTGCTAAGTCCTAAGCCATTTAAGATACTTGCCAAGGTGGTTGCGAGATAGATAAAAGGGCAGAGGAGAGAAAGCTGGTACAGGTAGATACCGGCTTTTTCATTTGCAAAGAAAGCAATTCCGATGTCAGGTCCGTAGATGAAGAATACAATGGTGGAAAAGATGCCGATTAACAGACAAAATTGCAGACTTTTCCGACACAGGTTTGACAGATATGTCTGGTCTAAGGAAGAATTGGCAGAGGATACAGCAGGTAATAGCATGGTAGACAGGGAATTCGTAATGGTAGAAGGAAACATAATGAATGGAAAAGCCATGCCAGTGAAGATTCCGTACACTTCTAAGCTTGTAGTGGAATTGTGATAGTAGGAAAGCAGTACACTTGGAATCAGAATGGATTCGATACTCTGTAGAGCAGTCAGGGCTAACCGGTTGGTGGTAAGCGGAATAGAATCAGATAAAAAGATACGGAACACCTGTTGCTTATGAATTGGCTGACAGCAATGACGCAAAGAATTGGTGTGCATGTGATGCAACAGGACAAACAGGGAATAGATAAATGCGACTATCTCACCGATTACAATACCAATTACAGCAAAAGGTGCATCGTAGGAATTGCGTACGCATATAAAAGTGGCGGCAAGGTAGAGACCGCCTACCTTGGCGGACTGCTCTAGAAAGTCAGAGATGCCATGCACACCGGATTGCTCTAATCCGAGAAAATATCCGTGAATGGCACCTTTCATTGCCATAAATGGAATCCCGAATACGAGAATACGCAGACAGGGAGAACATCCGGAAGCATGCAGAATACGGGTGCATATAAAATCCGCATTCTGGTATATAATAGAAGCAGTAGCAAGTGCTAAGAGCAGATTCCACACAAAGCAGGTCTGGAAGAAACGCCAGGCGGTAGAATGATTCCTGCGTTTGGTATATTCGGACACCAATTTGGTAAGGGCGAGTTCGTTGCCGAATGTGGTAAAGGAGAAGGCAACTAAATAGATCGGAAAAATGAGCTGGTAGATTCCGAGTTCCTTCGCACCGATCAAATGGCTTAGGAATATTCTATTATAAAACCCAATGATACGGGTGATTAGTCCGGTTATGGTCAGGATCAGGGTGCCTTTGATCACCAGATTATGCTGTAGAAGCTGAAGTAATTGACTATGGAGTCTTTTCGGATTCATAGACATTCTCCTTATTTTGTTCCGAGGTGTCGAAAGGGCACCGGGTTATTGATACCATATGCGAATTTTTTGTGATTATGTCAAGATTTTCCTTGACAGTAAAAACAAACACTGATATATTAGCAGTGTGATATCCGACTATTTTAGTGGGAATTGAGGTGGTGAAAGATGAAGTTATCCACGAAAGGACGATACGGATTACGTGCCATGATCGATCTAGCGGATTATTCCGAGGAGATGCCACAATCCATCGCCTGTATTGCAGCCAGACAGTCTATATCAGACAGTTATTTAGAACAGTTGATGGCAAAGCTTAAGAAAGCAGGGCTGATCACCAGTATTCGAGGTGCACAGGGCGGTTATGTATTGGCAAAGCCAAGCAAGGAGATCAGCGTGGGAGATATCCTGCGGGCATTAGAAGATCTGTCACCGGTTAATTGTGTAGGTCTTAAGGGGGAACAGGCATGTGGTGGAAGTGATACCTGTGTGACCCGGAATGTCTGGAAACGGATTGATGACAGTATACAGCATGCAGTGGATTCGATCTTTTTAGACGAATTAGTCGAAGACAATCGGGCAATGCGTAAGAAGTGCGGTAACGTGAATGTTGAATGTGATTTGTAAGGGAGAATAACCCTCGGTAAATGCCGGGTATATCAAAATATATAGAAAGAAGGACATAACAATGGAAGAAAAGAAATTTATCTATTTGGATCATGCAGCAACAACAGCAGCAAGACCGGAAGTTGTGGAGGCGATGCTTCCATATTTTACAGAGAAGTTTGGTAATCCATCGAGTGTATATACATTTTCTCAGCAGAATAAGGCTGTGATCACACAGTGTCGTGACGTGATTGCCAACAGCCTGAATGCAAAGAGCAATGAGATCTATTTCACAGCAGGTGGTTCTGAGTCTGATAACTGGGCTTTGAAAGCAACGGCAGAGGCATATGCTTCTAAGGGGAAGCACATCATCACGACAAAGATTGAGCATCATGCGATTCTGCATACAGCACAATACTTAGAGCAGCGTGGTTTTGAGGTAACCTACTTAGATGTCGATGAGAATGGATTGGTTAAGCTTGATCAGTTGAAAGCTGCCATTCGTCCGGATACCATCCTGATCTCTGTTATGTTTGCAAACAACGAGATCGGAACCATTGAGCCGATCAAGGAGATTGGAGAGATCGCACATGAGCATGGAATTATTTTCCATACAGACGCCGTACAGGCATATGGTCAGGTTCCAATTGATGTAGATGAGTATCATATTGATATGTTAAGTGCCAGCGGACATAAGTTAAATGGTCCAAAGGGAATCGGTTTTTTATACATTCGTACCGGCCTTAAGTTAAGAAGTTTTATACATGGTGGAGCACAGGAGCGTTCAAGACGAGCAGGTACAGAGAATGTAACAGGTATTGTCGGTCTGGCAAAGGCAGTAGAGATTGCATTTGCTACAATGGAAGAGAGAACGAAGAAAGAGACTGCCATGAGAGATCATCTGATTGATCGTCTGCTCGCAGAAGTTCCGTATGCAAGATTAAATGGTCATCGCACCAAGAGACTTCCGAATAATGTGAATATCAGCTTCCAGTTCATCGAGGGCGAATCTATGCTGATCATGTTAGATATGAAGGGAATCTGCGCATCTTCCGGATCTGCATGTACTTCCGGTTCGTTAGACCCATCGCATGTACTGCTTGCAATCGGCTTACCACATGAGATTGCACATGGTTCTTTGCGTATGACATTAGGCGAGGAGAACACAATGGAAGAGATGGACTATGTGGCAGATCAGATCAAAGAGATTGTAACGAAGCTGCGTGCAATGTCTCCATTATATGAGGACTTTGTGAAGAAGAATAAATAATATAAAATAGAAAATGGAGGAATAATTATGTACAGTGAGAAAGTAATGGATCATTTTACCAACCCAAGAAATATGGGAGAGATAGAGAATGCAAGTGGTGTCGGAACCGTAGGTAATGCAAAGTGCGGCGACATTATGAGAATCTATTTTGATATTGATGAGAATCAGATCATCCGTGATGTGAAGTTCAAGACTTTTGGATGTGGTGCTGCGGTTGCAACCAGTTCTATGGCAACGGAGCTTGTTAAGGGAAAGAGTATATATGAAGCTTTGGAAGTTACGAATAAGGCAGTTATGGAAGCATTAGACGGACTTCCACCAGTAAAGGTACACTGTTCATTGTTAGCAGAGGAAGCCATTCATGCGGCACTCTGGGATTACTGTGAGAAGAACGGAATCAAGATTGAGGGCTTATCTAAGCCAAAGAATGATATCAGTGAAGGGGAAGAAGAAGAGGAGTATTAAACTGATATGAAGAAAAAAGTTGCAGTTGGCATGTCGGGAGGAGTAGATTCTTCGGTAGCAGCCTATCTGTTAAAAGAACAGGGATACGATGTGATTGGTGTAACGATGCAGATCTGGCAGGATGAAGACCCGCTTGCACAGGCAGAAAATGGCGGTTGTTGCGGATTGTCTGCTGTGGATGATGCCAGGCGGGTTGCTGACCGGTTGGGCATTCCGTATTATGTACTCAATTTTAAGCGTGAATTCAAAGAGAATGTGATTGACTATTTCATGGATGAATATATGCATGCAAGAACACCCAATCCGTGTATTGCATGTAACCGTTATGTAAAATGGGAAGCATTGCTGAATCGTGCCAGAGAATTGGGTTGCGATTATATTGCAACCGGACATTATGCACGTGTGGTACAACTTGATAACGGAAGATATGCCTTGAAGAAGTCGGCAACAGACCGTAAGGATCAGACATATGCGTTATATAATCTGACCCAGGAACAGTTGTCACATACTCTGATGCCGGTTGGAGAGTATGAGAAAGAACAGATTCGGGAGATTGCGGCTAAGATTGGATTATTGATTGCGAATAAGCCGGACAGTCAGGAAATCTGTTTTATTCCAGACAATGATTACGCAGGTTACATTGAGAGAGAATCCGGTAAGACATTTCCGAAAGGGAATTTTGTAGATTTAGAAGGTAATGTACTTGGAACACATAAAGGCATTATCCATTATACGATCGGACAGCGGAAGGGGCTTGGTCTTTCTATGGGAAGTCCGGTGTTTGTGGTGGATATCCGTCCGGAGACGAACGAGGTTGTAATTGGAAGTAATTTAGATACCTTTCATGACAGCCTGTATGCAAGCAAGGTGAATCTGACGTCCATTGATTCATTAGAAGGTGAACGGAAAGTGGTTGCGAAGATCCGCTATTCCCATAAAGGAGCACCTTGCCGGATCAAGATGGTTGATGAGGATACGGTGCTTTGCAAGTTTGAAGAACCAGTACGTGCGATCACGCCGGGACAGGCTGTTGTGTTCTATGACGGAGACATTGTGCTTGGCGGTGCAGTGATCGATCGGATTGCAGAATAATGGATTTGCATTTTATAATAAGTGCGTTATAATTGTTAGATACGATTGTCAGTGAATTAGGAGGCGTTAATATGACAAAGATTGATATTATTTCTGGATTTTTAGGAGCTGGAAAGACTACTTTGATCAAGAAGCTGATCAAGGAAGGCTTTGAAGGTGAGAAGATTGTATTGATTGAGAATGAGTTTGGTGAGATTGGAATTGACGGTGGATTCTTAAAGGATGCCGGGGTACAGATCAATGAGATGAATTCCGGTTGTATCTGCTGTTCTTTAGTTGGTGATTTTGGTAAGGCATTAGAGCAGGTATTGAATGATTACACCCCGGATCGTATTATCATTGAGCCATCCGGTGTTGGTAAATTATCCGATGTTATGAAGGCGGTTGCGGATTTGCATGAGTCAAAGGTAGTGATCAATTCTGCTACGGCAGTCGTAGATGCGGTAAAATGCAGGATGTATATGAAGAACTTTGGTGAGTTCTTTAACAACCAGATTGAGAGTGCAGGAACCATTATCTTAAGCAGAACACAGAAGATGAAAGAGGATAAGTTAGAGGCTGTTGTTGCAATGATCAAGGAACATAATGATAAGGCTAAGATCGTAACAACACCATGGGATGACATTGACGGTAAGCTGATCGTATCCACAATGGAAGGCGAGAAGTCATTAGTAGAAGAATTGTTAGAGGAAGCAAAGGTATGTCCTACTTGTGGACATGTACATGATCACGATCATGAGCATCACCACGATCACGATGATCACGACCATGAGCATCATCACGATCATGATGAGCATGACCATGAACACCATCACGATCATGAACATCATCATGACCATGACGGAGAATGTGGCTGCGGACATGATCACCATGACCATCACCATCATCATGCAGATGAGGTATTTACAAGCTGGGGCGTTGAGACTCCTCACAAATATACTAAGGTTGAGATTGAGGATATTCTTAAGAAGCTGGCTGATATGGATCACGCAGAATATGGCGTTATTCTTCGTGCAAAGGGAATGGTTCCGAATACAGAAGGCGGCTGGATCTACTTTGATCTGACACCGGAAGAGTATGAGATCCGGGATGGACAGCCAGATGTTACCGGTAAGCTTTGTGTAATCGGAAGCAAATTAGAAGAGGATAAGATTGCTGCATTATTCCGTGTATAAAGAAAGGAATTGAGATATGAGAAAACAGGAGAAAGAGATACCGGTATTCGTCTTTATGGGATTCTTAGAGTCCGGTAAGACACAGTTCTGCAGAGAGACGTTAGTAGACCGTGATTTTACACAGGGTGAGCCTACATTACTTCTGGTAACAGAAGAGGGTGTGGAAGAATACGATGAGGACGAACTGAAGAAGCGTAATATATCGGTTGTTTATTTGGAGGAAGAGGATCTCAATACAGAGAAGTTATTAGACTTACAGGATGAATATAATCCAACTCAGGTTATGATCGAATATAACGGAATGTGGCAGTTGAATAAGTTATTCGAGATCCGTGTACCAAAAGGTTGGACGATCGTACAGGTGATCACTTTGATCGATTCGACTACATTTACAGTGTACAACAACAATATGAAGTCTCTGATGGCAGAACATATCCAGAATGCAGATATGGTAGTCTATAACCGTTGCACGGATGATACCGATATTAATACGATGCGTATGGCAGTGAAGACAATCAACCGCCGGGCACAGATCGTATATGAGAATGTCAACGGTCAGGCACAGATTGACAATGGAGAGATTGAGATACCGTATGATTTAGATGCAGATGTAGTTGAGATTGAGGATGAAGATTTCGGTATTTTCTATATTGATGCATCGGACAATCCGGAGAAATATGTCGATAAGGTTGTGAAGTTCAAGGGACAGGTCTATTGCCCGCCGCAATATAAGGGCAAAGCATTTGTTCCGGGACGTTTTGCAATGACATGTTGTGCAGAGGATATCACATTCTTAGGATTCAAATGTGTATCGATGGAGACACCGAATCTGAAAGACCGGGAGTGGGTAACAGTAACTGCTAAGATCAAAGTGGAATTCTATAAAGAATTTGACGGAGATGGTCCGGTTCTTTATGCACAGAAGATTGAAAAAGCAGAGAAAGCAAAGGAAGAAGTAGTGTACTTCTAGTCAGAAAGGGGATACGTGGTTATGGAATTAAATGGATTTTTTGACAAAGTAAAGAAGTCATCTGCGGATGCGATGGACAAAGCAAAAGATACAACGAAGCGTCTTATGACGGTTAATGACTTAAAGAGTAAGATCCGTGGTTATAACAATGATAAGGAGAAGTTGTTCACCCAGATGGGAATGGATCTTTATATTGCGAAAAAACAGGGAGAAGACATTGAGGAATCCATTGAAGCGTTTGTGTCACAGATTGATACGTTGAATATCCGTGTTAAGAATCTGCAGGAGAAATTGGATTTGTTAGAATCCGGAGATTCTGTAGCAGCAGAGGAGACAGAAGAATGATTTAGTTGTTGACAAAACAACATTTATTCAATATAATTGAAAAGATTGAAGCTGGCGTACTAAGAGTAGCATAGAATATCATATTTCCTTAGTTCGGCAGCTTCTTTTCATGTTAAAGTATACAAAGAAAAGGAAAGAGACAGAGATGGCAACAGGAATAATTGGAACGGGAAGTTTTTTGCCGCCAACCATTATTGATAACAACGAGTTGGCGAAGATGGTAAAGACGGATGATGAATGGATCCGGGAACATACTGGAATTGTAGAGCGACATATCGCCACGGATGAGACAACTTCATATATGGCGACAGAAGCAGCACTTGCAGCAATTGAGAATGCAGGACTTGAACCGAAAGAGATCGATCTGATCGTGTTAGCAACATTATCACCAGAGCGTGCAACACCTAGCATGTCTTGTATTGTACAGGATAAGATCGGTGCAGTGAATGCAACATGTTTTGATTTAAATGCAGCATGCTCCGGCTTTGTATATGCATTGCAGACCGCAGATGCATATATTCGCTCCGGCCTTGCTAAAACCGCATTGGTGATCGGTGCAGAGACGTTGTCTAAGATGGTAGACTGGAAGGATCGTTCAACATGTATTTTGTTTGCAGATGGTGCTGGTGCCGCTATTGTGAGAGATACAGAACATGGCATATTAGGAAGTGTTACCCATAGTGACGGATCAAAAGGAATGTCCTTAAAGTGTAAAGAGCGTTCCACAAGAAATTTCCTGAATCGTAAGAATGAGGACAAGCATTATATTCAGATGATTGGGCCGGATATCTTCAAATTTGCTGTCCGTAAAGTTCCGGCATGTATTGACGTTTTGTTAGAGCGTTCACACTTGACTAAAGATGATATTACATATTTTGTATTACATCAGGCAAATGCGCGTATTGTAGCATCCGTTGCCCGCAAGATGAATGTTCCAATTGAGAAATTCCCGATGAATGTCGACCATTGTGGTAATACATCAAGTGCTTCCATTCCGATTCTGTTAGATGAGATGAACCGGGGGGCAATGTTAAAACCTGGCGACAAGATTGTATTGTGTGGGTTCGGCGGAGGACTTACCTGGGGGGCACATGCACTTTCATGGCAGTTGCCGACACCAGAGATCAAGAATGAAGATTCAGATGGCGAACATATTGATATGATAAATGACGGTGAGACAGAGTAGATTACGCATGCAGACGGAATATGAAAAATATCGGGCAAGCGTTCATAATATAGGAGGAAGAAGAATGAGCAAAATTGCATTTATGTTCCCGGGTCAGGGAGCACAATATGTTGGAATGGGAAAAGAATTCTATGATAATAACGAAAAGAGCAGACAGATCTATGAGCAGGCATCTGCGGCAGTAGGTTTAGATATTGAGGCTCTTTGCTTTGAAGAGAATACAGATATCAATATTACAGAGTATACACAGATTGCCATGCTGACGACAGAAGTTGCCATGATGCAGGCAGTGTTGGATCTTGGTGTGAAGCCGGATGTAACAGGTGGTCTTTCGTTAGGAGAATATTCTGCATTGGTAGCATCTGGAGTGATGGATTTTGAGGATTGTGCCAAGGTAGTCCGTAAGCGTGGAATCTATATGCAGGATGAAGTACCAGCTGGCGAGGGTGGTATGGCAGCCGTTATTGCGATGGATGCAGATAAGATACTGGAAGTGTTAGAGAAAGTGGATGGTATTGTAGGAATTGCCAATTATAACTGTCCGGGACAGATTGCTATTTCCGGTGAGAAGGCAGCGGTAGAGAAGGCTTGTGAGTTGTTGAAGGAAGCCGGAGCAAAGCGTTGTATTCCATTGAATGTTAGTGGACCATTTCATTCCCCAATGTTAAAGGGAGCAGGAGAGAAACTGGCAAAGGAATTAGAACATGTAACAATTCATGATATTGCAATTCCTTATGTAACCAACGTGACAGGTGATTTTGTAAAGGATTCCAGTGAAGTAAAAGATCTGTTAGCAGCACAGGTATCCAATTCTGTAAAATGGATCCAGTGTGTGGAAGCAATGCTTGCAGATGGTGTGGATACCTTTATTGAGATCGGACCGGGAAGAACATTATCTTCCTTTGTGAAGAAGATTAACAAGGAAGTAACCATAGTCAATGTAGATAAGTATGCGGATCTGGATAAGGTGAAAGCATTACTTGCGTAGGAAAGGGAGGCAACTATGTTAACAGGAAAGATTGCATTAGTAACAGGTGCAAGCAGGGGAATTGGTAAGAGTGTAGCCCTTACGTTAGCTTCATACGGAGCAACCGTGATTGTGAATTACAACGGCAGCAAAGACAAAGCGGAAGCAGTTGTAGAGGAGATCGTGAAACAGGGTGGAACAGCTAAGGCGTATGGCTGTAATGTATCAGATTATGCAGCAGTTGAAACAATGATGAAGGATATCGTAAAGGAATTTGGCGCATTGAATATATTAGTCAATAATGCGGGAATTACAAAGGATGGTCTTTTGATGAAGATGTCAGAGGAAGATTATGATTCTGTGTTAGATATTAACCTGAAAGGTACATTTAACTGCATTAAGCATATCTCACGTCAGATGTTGAAACAAAAGGGAGGAAGGATCATTAATCTTTCCAGTGTAGTAGGTGTGTATGGCAATGGCGGGCAGGTCAATTATGCGGCATCCAAGGCGGGTGTGATCGGTATTACGAAGTCGGTGGCAAAGGAATTAGGCTCAAGAGGTATTACAGTCAATGCAGTTGCACCGGGATTCATTGTAACAGAGATGACAGATGCTATGCCAGAGGATGCTAAGAAGCAGGTTATGGATCGTATTGCAATGAAACGACTTGGAGATGTGAAGGATGTGGCGGAGACGGTAGCGTTTTTGGCATCGGATAAAGCGTCTTACATAACAGGGCAGGTTATTTGCATTGACGGTGGAATGAGTGTATAAAAAGGAGATTGATATGAGACGAGTTGTAGTAACAGGAATGGGTGCAATCACCCCAATAGGATTAAATGTAGAAGAGTTCTGGAATGGTGTGAAGGAGAGCAAGGTTGGTATTGCCCCAATCACAAAGTTTGATGCGTCTGAGTTTAAGGCAAAGATTGCAGCAGAAGTAAAGGGATTCAATGCCAAGGATTATATTGATGCAAAGACGGCAAAACGTATGGAATTATTTTCCCAGTATGCAGTAGTAGCTGCTAAGGAAGCAATTGAGCAGGCAGGTCTTGATATGGAGAAAGAGGATCCATATCGTGTGGGAACGGCAGTTGGTTCTGGAACCGGAAGTCTGCAGGCAATTGAACGGAATGTAAAACGCTTAGAAGAGAAGGGGCCGAATCGTATTGAGCCATTATTAGTACCATCTATGATCTCTAATATGGCAAGCGGTAATGTATCCATCTATTTTGGCTTAAAAGGAAAATCTATCAATGTGGTAACTGCCTGCACAACAGGTACGCATAATATTGGTGAGGCAATGCGTACGATCCAGTATGGAGATGCAGATGTTATGATCGCAGGAGGAACGGAATCCTGTGTGACACCAATTGGTATTGGCGGATTTGCTTCTCTTACAGCTTTGAATACGACAGAGGATTGTTCCCGTGCGTCAATTCCATTTGACAAAGACCGTGCCGGATTCGTATTAGGCGAAGGTGCCGGTGTGGTTGTCTTAGAAGAGTTAGAGCATGCCAAGGCAAGAGGAGCGCATATCCTGGCGGAATTAGTTGGATATGGTGCAACCTCAGATGCTTACCATATTACTTCTCCAGCAGAGGATGGAATGGGTGCGGCGAATGCAATGATCTTTGCCATGAATGATGCGGGTGTGAAACCGGAAGAGGTTGATTATATCAATGCACATGGTACTTCTACTCACCATAATGATCTGTTTGAAACGCGTGCAATCAAGATTGCGATGGGGGAAGCACAGAATGATGTTTATATCAGTTCTACTAAGTCTATGATCGGTCATTTGCTTGGTGCGGCAGGCGGAATTGAGTTTATTACCTGTGTGAAGTCGATTGAGGACAATTACATTCATGAAAATGTTGGTTTACGCGAAGTGGAAGATCCGGAGGAATTTTCTCTTAACTATGTGAAGGACGCAGGAATTTCAACCGAAGTTAATGTTTGTATGAGTAATTCTCTTGGCTTTGGTGGTCATAATGCAACGTTGGTAGTTAAGAAATATACAGAATAGAACATATCAGGAAATAGATATTTACAAATAAGGAATCGGAGGGTACAATAGTGGAGTTAGACATTAAACAGATTATGGAGATTATTCCGCATAGACAGCCGTTTCTATTGATTGACCGGGTGACGGAGATGGTTCCCGGACAATCGATCAAAGGCTATAAGAATATTTCGTATAATGAACCTTATTTTGCAGGACATTTTCCGCAGGAACCGGTTATGCCGGGAGTATTACAGTTAGAGGCTCTTGCACAGTTAGGCGCAGTTGCAGTGCTTTCATTGGAAGAAAACAAGGGAAAAACGGCATATTTTGCTGGTGTGAATAGTGCTAAGTTTAAGCAAAAGGTAGTGCCGGGTGACCGGTTAGATCTGGAATGCGAGATTATCAAGACTAAGGGGCCGTTAGGAGTAGGTGTGGTTAAGGCGTCTGTGAATGGTAAGGTGGCTTGTAAAGCGGAGATTTCCTTCATGATCGGATAAGAAGGATATTGTAATGAGAAGATTTTATAGAAGATATCGACAGGCGTTTATCGTACTTTTGGTACTTGTATGTTTAGGTGTGTTAGTTTATGTTGGCATTAAGACTAAGAAAGATCTGAATACACATATTATCTCTAATACGTATGCTGGACAGGCAATGGGAACAGCACTAAAAAAGACTTTGTTTGGAGAGAACGAGACAGATCTAGAGAGTGTGAGCAAGGACATCGATCAATGTCTGCAGGACTTCGAAAAGCAGGTTTCTGTTCGTGTGGATGATTCGGAAGTGGCAAAATGCAATCGCAATTATGCAGTAGAAGGTGTCTATCCACTTTCGGAAGAATTGCTTGGATATCTCCGGCGGGAGATGGATATTTACCTTGGCAGTAAGGGTGCATTTTCACCATGCATTCGACCAATTTCTGAATTGTGGGGAATTGAGGACGGAGAAACAACCGTTCCGGCTGACGAGGAGATTCAAAAGACATTAGCACAATGTGATCCGGTGAATATAGAGTTGCGGGATAATGGAATTGTATTTCATGCAGAACATATGGCAATTGACTTTGGGGCTGCAGGCAAAGGAATTGGCGGTGACAAAGTGAAGAAACTATTACAGAATAGTTCTCTGACCGGGGCGGTCGTATCCATCGGAGGAACTGTTGTTACGTATGGTGACAAGGGCAACGGAAAAGAATGGCATGTTGGAATTCAGGATCCGAGAGGGGAAGACGGTGCTGTGCTTGGAGTTGTGGATGTGACAGGTGGCAGTATTATTTCGACGTCTGGAGATTATGAGAAATATTTTGAGTTAGATGGCAAACGGTATCATCATATCTTTGATCCTTCTACCGGATATCCGGCAGACAGTGGTCTTATGTCCGTGTCTATCATCAGTGAAGATGGATTTTTATCGGATGCGTTATCCACTGCATGTTTTGTTATGGGATTAGAAGATGGTATGGCATATGCAAAAGAACAGGGTGTAGAAGCAATCTTTGTTACAACAGACAAAGAAGTCTATGTAACGGACGGAATCAAGAAGCAATTCCGAATTCAAAATGAAGAATATGAACTCAAAAAGAAATAAACAACATACGATTTTGATAGGAGATATTGTAATCCTTATTGCGGGATTATTGATATCTCTTATTGTGTTATTATGCGGTATTTCACGTAAAGCGGGTGACCGGGTGGAGATCACGGTAAATGGCAAGGTGGAAATATATGCACTTGCAGATGATGAGACAATACCTATCTCTTCAAAACAGAATGGATATAACGAAGTTGTGATCGAGGATGGTAAAGTCTATATGAAAGAAGCAAATTGCAGGGATCAGATCTGTGTGAGACATAAAGCCATCTCGAAAAATGGCGAGAGTATCATTTGTCTGCCACATGGTGTTTATGTGGAAGTGGTAAGTTCGCAAGAGAAAGAGATTGATAATTAAAGGTGGAACGAATATGAGAACAAAAAAGATTACCCAGATGGGACTTTTTCTAGCAACAGCACTTGTACTGTCGTACCTTGAGTCGCTGCTTCCAGTAGTGATTGCAGTGCCAGGGGTGAAGATCGGGCTTGCTAACATTATAACAATGTTACTGTTGTATCAGTATGGTGGAAGACGGGCATTTTTATTTATGGTGGTTCGGGTTGTGTTATCTGGTTTCCTGTTTTCCGGTATGGCAGGAATTGTATATAGTCTGGCCGGCGGAATCTGCTGTATTGTTGTAATGGAACTGATCCGCAAGATACCGTATTGTTCCATTTTGGGAGTCAGCATGGCGGGGGCGGTATCTCATAATTTCGGACAGATCTTAGTTGCCTGGCTGGTTATGGCAAATTCACATATATTGTACTATTTTCCAGTGTTGTGTATATCGGGACTCATAACGGGGATATTGATCGGTTTGCTGAGTGATATTTTATGGAAACGTTTAAAGAACATTCTGTGACAAAATAAAATACAATCTGGTCAAATTACGACAATGGTTGTATAATTGATAAGAGTTCTCGAATAGACTTTTCTTTTTGTATGTGATGAGAGAATAAACAGATAAAGAGAGGTAACGTATATGGGTTTATTTACATTTAAAGGAGGAATTCACCCTTACGACGGTAAAGATCTGTCGAAGGACAAAGCAATTGTGGATTATCTTCCAAAAGGAGATTGTGTGTATCCGTTATCCCAACATATCGGAGCACCGGCTGTGCCGCTTGTGAAGAAGGGGGACCGGGTGCTGGTTGGACAGAAGATTGGAGAAGCACAGGGGTTCGTATCAGCGAATATACATTCCGGCGTGTCTGGAACGGTGAAGACGATTGAGCCTAGAATGACGGTCAATGGAACGAAAGTTAATTCAATTGTGATCGAGAATGACGGGCTGTTTGAAGAAGTGGACTTCAAACAGAATGTACGACCATTAGATGAGATGTATCGGGAAGATGTGAAAGATGCGATCAAAGAAGCTGGTATTGTCGGTATGGGTGGTGCTGGTTTTCCTACACATGTAAAGTTATCACCAAAGAATGAAGATGCGATTGATACGATCATTGTCAATGGTGCAGAATGTGAGCCGTATCTGACGTCTGATTATCGACGTATGATCGAGGAACCAGAGAAGATTGTGACAGGTCTTCAGATTGTGATCAATCTGTTCGATCATGCGAAGGGGATTATTGCGATTGAAGATAACAAGCCGGATGCAATTGAGAAATTAAAAGGTCTGACGGAGAATATACCGAATATTACAGTGAATGCAGTGAAGACTAAGTATCCACAGGGAGCGGAACGTCAGCTGATCTACGCCAATACAGGGCGACAGATCAATTCTTCCATGCTCCCGGCAGATGCTGGCTGCATCGTACACAATATTGATACGATCGTGGCAATCTATAATGCGATTATAGAAGGACGTCCATTATTTGAACGTATTGTAACTGTGACAGGAGATGCAGTGCATGAAACGGCAAATTTCTGTGTACGTTTAGGCACGAATGCGCAGGAATTGATCGATGCTGTGGGTGGTTTTAATATTGAAGATCCGGGTAAGATCATTTCTGGTGGTCCGATGATGGGAAAGGCAATGTTTTCGTTAGATGTTCCGTTGGTTAAGGGAAGTTCGGCGTTGCTTTGTTTCCAGGAAGATATGGTATCAGCCGTAGAACCATCGAACTGCATCCGGTGTGGAAGATGCGTAGAGGTATGTCCGGGACGTGTGATGCCGAATAAATTAGCGGACATGGCATTGCATGGTGACTATGATGGATTTGTAAAATGCGACGGTATGGAATGCTGTGAATGTGGCTGCTGTTCTTTTGTATGCCCTGCCAAACGGCATTTAACACAGATTATTGCTGGAACCCGTAAACAGATCTTAGCGAACAGGAAACGATAGGAGGTGGATGATTTGGAACAGACAATGAAGATTTCCTCTTCTCCACATATTAGGGATAAAGAGACGACAACCAATATTATGGGAAAAGTGTTGGTGGCATTGATGCCGGCAACGATATTTGGTATCTACAATTTTGGAGTAAGAGCGTTAGCGCTTATTGTAATTACAGTTGTCAGTTGTGTGATATTTGAAGCTGCATTTCAGAAGATGACAGGACGGAAGGTAACAGTAGGAGATTTGTCGGCAGTTCTTACCGGATTACTGCTTGCTTTGAATCTGCCACCGAGTGTTCCGTTCTGGCTTCCTGTGATTGGCAGTTTCTTCGCAATTATTGTTGTGAAGCAGTTGTTCGGTGGATTAGGTCAGAACTTTATGAATCCGGCATTAGGTGCAAGATGTTTTCTTCTCATTTCTTTTACAGGAAGAATGACGACGTTTACTTATGATGCCGTAACAATGGCAACTCCACTTGCCAACCTGAAGGCGGGAGAGCATGTAGATGTGAAAGCGATGTTCTTAGGTACAACAGCTGGAACGATTGGTGAGACTTGTGCTCTGGCACTTATTATTGGTGGTATCTTTTTGATCGTGACTGGTGTGATCAATTATCGGATTCCAGTATGGTATATTGGTTCATTTGCCCTGTTTATTATGATCTATGCAGTGGCATCTGGAAGAGGATTTGACGTGTCATTTTTGTTAGCACATTTATTTGGTGGTGGATTGATGTTAGGAGCATTCTTCATGGCGACCGACTATGTGACATCACCAATTACACCGCTTGGTAAAGTATATTTTGGTATCCTGCTTGGCTTACTTACCTTCTTATTCCGTATATTTGGCGGTTCTGCAGAGGGAGTATCCTATGCGATCATTCTTGGTAACTTATTGGTTCCTTTGATTGAGCGGATTACCGTTCCAAAGTCATTTGGAAAGGGGGCTGTGAAGCATGAGTAAGGAAAGTATTAAGAATACGATTTCTTTAATGTTGATCACATTGATCGCCGGACTTTTGTTAGGTGCGGTATATGAGATTACAAAAGAACCGATTGCAAAAGAGAATCAGCGTGCGAAGGAAGAAGCGTACAAAGCGGTATTCGCAGATGCGGATTCATTTGAAGAGATTAGCTTTGATGCAGATCAGGTACAGAAAGAATTAGATGGTCAGGGTCTGGACGCTTCGATTAATGAGGCAATGAAAGTATTAGATGCTTCCGGACAGCAGTTAGGATATGTACTTACCGTAACAGATCATGAAGGATATGGTGGAGATATTCAGTTTGCCATGGGCGTGCAATCCGATGGTACTTTAAATGGCATTTCTTTTCTGTCGATCAGTGAGACGGCAGGACTTGGTATGAAAGCCAAAGAAGATAGTTTCCGTAAGCAGTTTGAAGGTAAGAATGTAGACCAGATCGTGTATACGAAGAATGGTGCTTCTGCGGATAATGAGATTGATGCATTATCGGGTGCAACAATCACAACAAATGCAGTGACGAATGGAGTAAATGCAGGTCTATATTATGTTCATACATTACAATAGGAGGTAGGAAGATGAGTAAAGCAATCGAACGTTTGAAATGTGGAATTATCACGGAGAATCCTACCTTTGTCCAGATGCTTGGTATGTGTCCGACGATGGCGGTTACAACGTCAGCAGTCAATGGTATTGGTATGGGACTTACTACAACCGTGATCCTGATCTTAAGTAACATGATGATATCGGCACTACGGAAAGTGATTCCGGATAAGGTTCGTATTCCGGCGTACATTGTAATTGTGGCGTCTTTTGTTACAATTGTGCAGTTTTTGCTACAGGGATTTGTGCCGTCGTTATATGATAGTTTGGGAATCTATATTCCGTTAATTGTTGTAAACTGTATTATTTTAGGTCGTGCAGAAAGTTATGCATCTAAGAATAATGTATGGCTTTCTATGTTCGATGGAATCGGTATGGGACTTGGTTTTACAATTGGCCTGACTTTTATCGGTATTTTCCGTGAATTATTTGGTAATGGTACAATCTTTGGATTCCAGATCATGCCGTCACAGTATGAACCCGTTACCATTTTGATCCTTGCTCCGGGTGCATTCTTTGTATTAGCCTGTCTGATCGCAATACAGAATAAGGTAAGACTTAACAAAGCAAAGAAAGAGGGCGTTACCGTTTCCTGTGAGAAAGAGAATGGATGTGCAGGATGTACGAATACTCTTTGCGGTGGCAGACAGCTAGCAGAGCAGAATTCAGAGAAGAAGTAATCGGAGAAGGAGGCAGATATTATGAATTTATTATTAATTGCAGTGGGTGCTGCATTAGTCAATAATGTGGTATTAAGCCAGTTCTTAGGTTTGTGTCCATTTATCGGAGTATCAAAGAAAGTGGATACGGCAGCCGGTATGGGAGGAGCGGTTATCTTTGTTATAACGATTGCTTCTGTAGTGACGAGCTTAATCTACACATTTGTATTAGAGAAGTTAGATATTACCTATTTGCAGACGATTGTATTCATTCTTGTAATTGCTGCATTGGTTCAGTTTGTAGAGATGTTTCTTAAGAAGACAATGCCGTCTTTGTATCAGGCACTAGGTGTATACTTACCGTTGATCACAACGAACTGTGCAGTGCTTGGTGTGGCACTTATTAATGTACAGAAGTCATATGGATTCTTGTCTTCTGTAATCAATGGATTTGGTACAGCAGTTGGATTTACAATATCTATTGTGATCATGGCAGGTATCCGGGAAAAGATCGAATATAATGATATTCCAGAATCCTTTAAAGGAACACCGATCGTGTTGGTAACAGCTGGTTTGATGGCAATGGCATTTTTCGGATTTTCCGGATTGATCAAATAGGAGGGAGATACGTATGGTTACATCAATTTTATTAGCAATGGCTATGGTCGGTGGTACGGGTGTTATTATCGGAATCCTTCTGGGAATTGCTGGAGAGAAGTTTGAGGTTGAAGTAGATGAGAAAGAAGTAGCAGTAAGAGCCTGTCTGCCGGGTAACAATTGTGGTGGATGTGGATTTCCGGGTTGTGATGGTCTGGCAGCAGCAATTGCAAAAGGCGAGGCTCCGGTCAATGCCTGTCCGGTTGGTGGAGATGCCTGTGCAAAGGCTGTAGGAGAAGTTATGGGTGTGTCGGCAGGAGACAGTGTTAAGATGACTGCATATGTGAAGTGTGCCGGCACCTGTGAGAAAGCGAAAGATCAGTATGAATATGTAGGACCGGAAGACTGTAAGCTTGCGATGAATAATCCAGGTGGCGGTGCTAAAGCTTGTTCTTATGGCTGTACCGGTTATGGTAACTGTAAGAAGGTGTGCCCATTTGATGCGATCGAGATTGTGGATGGAATTGCCAAGGTGAATCCAGACAAATGTAAGGCTTGTGGCAAATGTGTTGCAGAGTGTCCGAAACATTTGATTGAATTAGTGCCGGCAGATGCTGTCTGTGTGGTACAGTGCAGTTCCAAGGATCGTGGCGTGGATGTCAAGAAAGTATGTCAGGCAGGTTGTATCGGGTGTGGATTGTGTGCCAGAAACTGTCCTTCTGATGCAATTACTGTGGAGAATAATATTGCACATATTGACCAGACAAAATGCACTCATTGTGGAATATGCAAGGAGAAATGTCCGGTTAAGATCATTGCTGGTGTAGAGAGTACAGAAAGGGAATAAAAGAATGAGACAGACGCTCGAAGAAGAGAATAAAGTAGTTAAAGAAGAGGGAGAGGACTTATATTCAGAAAATGCGTTAGAGATGTCTTCTATGAGTGCAAACGAGCGCCGGGCCTATAAGAAAGAACTGCGCAACAAACGACTGGAAGCGATGGAAGGGAAAGAAAAGCGCAGATATATCATACAGTATTATAAGTGGTATTTTATTGGAGCAATTGCGGCGGTGTTGCTTTGCTATGTACTTGGAAGGACCATTTATACAGCTACGCTTCCGACAGAGCTTATGGTTGCAGTGACCAATGATGGCACCAATGCTGTTTGTGAACAATACATTCCGGATGCCTTCCGGGAATATTATCAATTAGGAAAGAAAAACACCATCCAGATTTTTGATAATCTGACGATTGAGGATGCAGATGATGTAACAATTCAGGAAAGTACACTTACGGATTATGAGAAGATCATTGTGTATATCAGTTCGGATCGGCTGGATGCAATTATTGGTAACGAGGATACGTTGAATTATTACAAATCGACTGGAGATATTGCGATGGTAGATCAGTGTATGGACGAGGATTTGTATGGGGAGATCAAGGATCATATTGTACAAGTAACAGATGATACAAAATATATGAATGATGGCGAGCCATATGCGGCAGCAATTGATATCAGCGATACCGAGTTTGCTAAGAAATGTCAATTTTCTTATGATACGGTATATTTAATGATTCCGAACAATCGTTATGTGAACAATGAAGCAACAATGCGTTTGATCCGTATGATCTTTGGAATAGAAGATACAGAATAAGCATCTTGAAAAAGTAGTTTGCAATTCTATATTTCCTATGTTATAATGCGTAATATGTTAAGATATTATGTTAATCACAAGTTGTATGTCTTTTTGATTCATCTGACGCATATATTGTGTTAAGCGTTAGAGGAGAATAGATATGACTTTTCTGGATCTGCGTCAGAAGGAAGTGATTAACTGTAAGGATTGCAAGCGAATCGGCTGTGTTGCAGACATTGAATTTGACCCTTGTAATGGACAGATCTGTGCGCTGATCGTACCGGCACCCATTCGTTTCTTTTCCTGCTTTTCTAAGTGTGTCCGTTATTATATCCGTTTTTGTGATGTAGTTCGGATTGGACCGGATATTATTTTGGTGGACGTCTGTTTAGAGAAGGTGATTATGAAGGATGAATAAGGAGGAGGCTACATATGAAATGTCCGTTTTGCGGAGAAGACAGTACAAGAGTAATTGATTCAAGACCAGCTGATGATAACAGTTCCATTCGAAGAAGAAGAGAATGTGATGAATGTGGCAAACGTTTTACCACATATGAGAAAGTAGAGACGATACCGCTTATTATTATTAAGAAAGATAAGATTCGGGAAGCATATGATCGTTCTAAGATTGAATCTGGTGTGATCAAATCCTGCCATAAGCGGCCAATCTCGGTGGAAGAGATTGAGAGGTGTATTGACCGGATTGAGACTAAGATCTTTAACTTAGAACAGAAAGAGGTTGAAAGTTCTGTGATCGGTGAGATCGTAATGGATGAGTTAAAGTCTTTAGATCAGGTAGCATATGTTCGGTTTGCTTCGGTTTACCGGGAGTTCAAAGATGTGAATATCTTTATGGATGAACTTAAGAAATTATTGAATTAATCGGAATATGTGAATTAAGTATGAAAACGCAGCATTTATGTTGCGTTTTTTCTTTGTGTCAGATATAATACATTTGTTCGTGTCGGAAGATGGAATAGGAGATTCCATGTATAACAAAGTTCTAAGTGGCACACTGCACGGAGTAGAAGGAAGACTCATCACAGTGGAAGCCGATGTAAGCGAGGGTCTGCCAACATTTAATATGGTAGGTTTCTTAGCGTCAGAAGTCCGGGAGGCAAGTGATCGGGTGAGGACTGCATTGCGGAATGCAGGGTACCTTGTTCCACCGAAGAAGATCACGGTTAATTTGTCGCCAGCGGATGTCAGGAAAGAAGGTTCTGCCTTCGATTTACCCATTAGTATTGCACTTTTAACTGCATATGGTTACATTCCAGAGGAATACACACGAGACATATTGGTGATTGGTGAATTGTCGTTGAATGGGGATGTGTGTGGAGTCAGAGGAATTCTGCCCATTGTAGATTATGCGAAAAGTCAGGGAATACGTAAGATTATACTTCCGTATGTGAATCGGAAAGAAGCATCGTTTATCCCCGGAGTGGAGATTGTGGGAGTGAAGAGTTTGAAACAGACGGTGGAGTATCTGCTCGGTGAGGAGGATATCCGATCAGAACCTGTTCTGCAAATGAAAGGCGAGATGGAAGCACAATTTCTGGAGGATTTTGCAGATGTGAAGGGGCAGAGAATCTTGAAACGGGCGACGGAGATTGCAGTGGCTGGAATGCATAATATTCTCTATTTAGGACCTCCGGGTGCAGGTAAGTCTATGATTGCCAAGAGGATTCCGACTATCATGCCGGAATTGTCTTATGAGGAAAGCATTGAATTAACAAAGATATACAGTGTCAATGGTATGTTAAACAAGGAGGATGGCTTGGTGCATAACCGGCCGTTTCGTATGCCGCATCACTCCATTACTGCAAATGCTTTGATTGGAGGAGGAAGGAATCCAAAGCCTGGAGAGATAAGTCTGGCACATCATGGAGTACTGTTCCTTGATGAATTCTTAGAGTTTCAGAAGAATATTATTGAGATGATGCGACAGCCATTAGAGGATGGGCGAATCACGATATCCAGATTACAGGGAAGTTATACATTTCCGTGCGATTTCATGTTGGTAGCAGCGATGAATCCATGTCCGTGTGGTTACTATCCGGATCGAAATCATTGTCACTGCACAAAACCACAGATTGACCGCTATTTGAAGAAGGTATCGCAGCCGATGCTTGACCGGATTGATATGAATATTGCAGTGAAGCGAATTACATACGAGGAGTTATATGAAGAACAGGAAACAGAAGGTTCTGAACTGATCAAGAAAAGAGTTATAGAAGCACATCAGATACAGAAAGAACGTCTGGCACCATATCACATTTCTTTTAATTCACAGATACCAGCACATTTGTTGGAAGAGGTATGTATGTTAGGCGAAGAAGAATGCAGACTGCGACAAGAGGCTTTTGAACAATATGAGTTGACAGCAAGAGGAGCAGGAAAGGTTTTAAGGGTTGCAAGAACCATAGCGGACTTAGACCATAGTGAACGTGTTACCAGTAATCATATCTTGGAAGCTTTATCTTACCGGATGGGGAATTTCTATCAGGGAGGTGAGATGCAGTGATGGAACGGGATGTATACTGGTACTGGCTCAATAATATAGAAGGGATTGGAAGAGTCACCATACGGAGATTGTTAGAGGAGTATGAGGAGCCTTGTTATATTTACGAAGAGGCAGACAGCAGAGAGATTGCATGTCTGCTACAAACACTGGATCTGAGTATGTATGAGGCCTCGAAGGATTCGGATCGTTTACAGAGAGAATTTGAGAATTTGAAGAAAAAGAAAGTTACATTTACATATCCTGGAAAGGAAGATTATCCAGAGCGGTTATATAATATTCTGGACGCTCCGTTAGGCCTGTATTATAAGGGCTCCCTGCCGGAAACAACACAGAAAGCAATTGCAATTATTGGGGCCAGAAATTGCTCCCGGTATGGAAGAGAGATGGCTCGCTTTTTTGGGAGAGAACTGGCAAAATGCAATATTGCGGTCATCAGCGGGTTGGCAAGAGGCATTGATGGAATGGGGCATCAAGGTGCACTGGAAGGGAATGGTTACACATTAGGCGTTCTTGGGTGCGGAGTGGATATTGTCTATCCGACTGAAAATTATGAGCTGTTTATGAAGATGGAGCGACAGGGTGGAATTATATCGGAGAGCAACATAGGAATACAACCGTTTCCGGGTTTGTTTCCGCAAAGAAATCGATTGATCGCGGGAATGGCGGATGGAATTTTAGTAATTGAGGCAACGGAGAAAAGCGGAACTTTCATAACCGTGGATCAGGGATTAGAACAAGGAAAGGAAATATTTGCTCTTCCGGGGAAATTAACGGATCGAAGTAGTGCGGGATGTAATAATCTGATCAAGTTTGGGGCACATTTAGTGACAGAGGTTTCAGATGTTTTAGAGGTACTTCATTATAAGGATGGGAATGTTGTATATGCCAATACGATTGAGGAAGTGTCCGATGCTCAACAAAAAATCACTCTTGCACCTAATGAAAAAATGGTGTATAGTTGTTTGCAAATTGAACCGAAATATTTGGATGACATAATTATGGAGGCAAGAATTGCACCTCAGGACGTATGTATGCTGCTGAATCAGCTGATAATGAAGAACCTGATCGTGGAATCTGGTAGAAATTATTATGCCATCAAGTTATAACGAAGACGGGAAGGAGCCTTGGTATGGCAAAGAACCTTGTGATAGTGGAGTCACCTGCAAAAGCGAAAACAATTAAGAAATTTCTCGGGAAGAATTATGAAGTCATTGCATCGAATGGACACGTGAGAGACTTACCGAAATCTCAGATGGGAATTGACGTGAATCATGATTTTGAACTTAAATATATTACTATCCGGGGGAAAGGTGAATTGTTGGCAGCACTTCGTAAAGAAGTGAAGAAAGCAGATAAAGTATATCTTGCAACTGACCCGGACCGCGAGGGAGAAGCTATTTCATGGCATTTATCGATTGCACTTAATCTGGAAGGAAAAAAATATAAGAGAATTACATTTAATGAGATTACGAAGAATGCAGTTAAGAATTCGTTGAAGGAAGCCAGAGCTATTGATATGAATCTGGTAGATGCACAACAGGCAAGAAGGGTGTTAGACCGGCTGGTGGGCTATGAGATCAGTCCAGTTTTGTGGGCGAAGATTAAGAGAGGATTGAGTGCAGGAAGAGTACAGTCTGTGGCACTCCGTTTGATCTGTGATAGAGAAGATGAGGTCAATAATTTCATTCCACAGGAATATTGGACCTTGGAAGCAGAAGTGATACCAAAGGGTTCTAAGAAGTCTTTTATGGCTAAGCTTAATAAGACACCGAAAGGCAAAGCGGATATTCATTCCAAAGAGGAAATGACAGCAATTCTGAATGATCTGGAAGGGGAACAGTTACAGGTCAAGAGTGTGAAGAAGTCAGAGCGGACCAAGAAAGCACCTCTTCCGTTTACTACGTCTACTCTACAGCAGGAAGCAGCCAGAAAGCTTAACTTTGCTACTGGTAAGACAATGCGTATTGCACAGCAGTTATATGAAGGCGTTGACATCAAAGGAAGAGGTAGTGTTGGTCTGATCACTTATCTTCGTACAGATTCCGTACGTATTTCAGAAGAGGCAAATGCGTCAGCTCTTGATTATATTGCCAAACAATACGGACAGTCTTATGTGGGTGGTACAACGAGTAAAGCAGCATCTGGAAAGAAGATCCAGGATGCCCACGAAGCAATTCGTCCAACAGATATTACACTTTCGCCCGTGATTGTGAAGGATCAGCTGTCGAGAGATCAGTTCCGTTTGTACCAGTTAATATACAATCGATTCCTAGCAAGCCGTATGGCTCCTGCAAAGTATGAAAGTGAGTCTGTTAAGATGAATGCAAAAGGATATGAATTTGGTGCAACATCAACACAGATGATCTTTGAGGGATTTATGGCAGTGTATGCGATAGAGGATGAGAATGATGAACTACGTAATCTCTTTAAGAATATCGATGAGAATACAACATTGGATGTGAAGCAATGGCAGGATAAACAGCATTTTACACAGCCACCGGCACATTATACAGAAGGATCATTAGTTAAGCAGTTGGAAGAGCTTGGAATTGGAAGACCAAGTACATATGCACCAACGATTTCTACAATTTTAGCAAGAAGATATATTATGAAAGAGAACCGGAATCTATATGTGACGGAACTTGGAGAAGCTGTGAATCAGATTATGAAGAAAGCGTTTCCGGTTATTGTAGATACCGAGTTTACTGCGAATATGGAATCGCTGTTAGATAAGATTGAAGAAGGGGTCATTGATTGGAAGACGGTAGTAGAGAATTTCTATCCAGATCTGGATGCGGCAGTGAAAGCGGCGAATGAAGAATTAGAGCATGTTAAGATTGAGGATGAAGTCTCAGATGAGATCTGTGAAGAGTGTGGACGCAATCTGGTTGTCAAATATGGACCACATGGTAAGTTTTTAGCCTGTCCCGGATTCCCGGAGTGTAGATTTACTAAGCCTTATTTTGAAAAGATAGGAGTTGCCTGTCCAAAATGCGGAAAAGATATTGTGCTTAAAAAGACAAAGAAAGGGCGCAAATACTATGGATGTATTAATAATCCAGAGTGTGATTTTATGTCGTGGCAGAAACCGTCTTCGGTATCCTGCAAGAAATGTGGAAGCATTATGTTAGAGAAGGGCAACAAATTAGTATGCAGTAATACAGAGTGCGGTTTTGTCTGCGAGAAACCAAAGAAGCAGGATTAGATCAGAGAGTGTATGCTCCTTTTTCAGAAAATTGTTGTTATTACGATGCAATTGTGATAAAATTATTCTGTGATTGGAGGGAGCGTTATGAGTGTACAGTTATTAGATAAAACAAGAAAAATCAATCAGCTTTTACATAATAACAATTCTCATAAGGTTATCTTTAATGATATTTGTAAGGTGCTAAGCGAGATTCTGGAATCGGATATCCTTGTAATCAGCAAGAAAGGAAAGGTTCTGGGAATTAAGAACCGTTCTGATATCAGTGAGATAACAGAGTTGATTGTGCCGAAAGTTGGAGATTTTATTGATGGAATGTTGAATGAGCGTTTACTTGGTGTACTTTCCACAAAAGAGAATGTGAATCTTGCAACATTAGGATTTGAGATTGATGATTTGGAACGGTATCGTGCTATCATTTCTCCAATTGATATTGCTGGTGAACGTTTGGGAACCGTATTTATGTATAAGGAGGATGCACAGTATACCATTGATGACATCATTTTAAGCGAGTATGGTACTACAGTGGTCGGACTTGAGATGATGCGTAGTGTGAATGAAGAGAGCGCTGAAGAGAATCGTAAGTTGGCGATCGTGCATTCTGCAATTAATACATTATCTACGTCTGAATCTGAAGCAATCTATCATGTATTTGAAGAATTGGCAGGAATGCAGGGAATTCTGGTGGCATCTAAGATTGCAGACAGGGTTGGAATTACACGTTCCGTTATTGTGAATGCACTTCGGAAGTTTGAGAGTGCAGGTGTGATTGAAACAAAGTCATCCGGTATGAAGGGTACGAATATCCGTGTGCTGAATGAATATGTATTTGACGAGGTTAAGAAATTACATAACTAGAATGGATTTGAGATAGCAAAAGGATTTGTGAGTATACTCAGAGGCTTTTGCTATTGTTTTGTTATAATGCAGATAAGGAGGCAATCTATGATTAATACCAATATTTATAATTATATTAATGTATTGGATAAGGCGGCGGATGCAGCAAACTCTAGAAATGAGATTTTGTCTAATAATATTGCGAACGTGGATACGCCGAATTATAAGAGAAAAGATGTAGCTTTTGAAAATTATCTAGAACAGGCACTGATCGGCCCGGAGTCATTGGATGAGAGAATTGCGGATGTGAATACGCATTTGTCTGATTTTGGTGGAATGACATATACAGATCATTCTACATTATCTTATCGTTTAGATGGTAATAATGTAGATATGGATACCGAGAGTGCATATCTTGCTGAGAATCAGATTCGTTATAATGCTTTGGTAGAACAGATTGGACAGGAGTTTTCAAGATATAAGACGGTATTGTCTAATTAATAGAGGAGATAATATATGGGTGGTATTTTTAATGCAATGAATGTGTCTGCATCTGGTATGACGGCACAGAGAACAAGAATGGATATTATTTCAGAGAACATTGCGAATGTGAACACAACCAGAGATGAGAATGGGGAAGTTTATAAGAGAAAGACAGTTGTATTCCATGAGAATTCGAACGCTTCCTTTGACAATATTTTGAGTAATAAGTTAGAGTCGTATCATCCGCATGGTGTTAAGATTACAGCAATTGTGGAAGACACCAGCGAGGGAGCTATGACTTATGATCCGAATCATCCGGATGCAGATGAGAATGGGTATGTTACATTACCGAATGTGAATACCGTTACGGAGATGACAAACCTGATTGATGCAAGCCGGTCTTATGAGGCAAATGCAACAGCATTTAATGCGTCAAAAGCAATTGCAGCAAAGGGATTAGAATTATTCAAATAGATGATAAGAATGGATGGGTGAGTATAGTATGGCAGTTGCAGGAGTACATAATATTGATCTGGCGAATTCCATATATGGTGCAACAGGCAGTTCAGATGTGACAACAAAGAAAGATAACGTTTCTTTTGATAATTTGTTTGATTCGGCTGTGAATATGTACAAAGAGACAGATGCGTTGCAAGATGCGGCAGAAGAATCAGAGATGAATTTTGCATTAGGATATTCTACGAGTGTGCACGATCTGGCGATTGCACAGCAGAAGGCTAATATTTCGTTGCAATATACGGTGAAAGTAACGAATAAAGCATTAGAGGCATACAAAGAATTGATGAATATGCAAATTTAACATAAGGGGCAGGTAGTATACGATGTTAGATAGGGTGAAAGCTATTCAGACCAAACTGGTAGAGTACTGGAATCGGTTTACAAGCAAACAAAAGACATTAATTATCACAATAACGGCGGCGGTGATCTTTACACTGGTGGCGTTAATTGTGTTGTTGAATCGTACAAAATATGTTGAGTTAGTGACTTTTGACAATACGAGTGATGCGGCATCTGCGGATCAGGTGTTGACAGATGCAGGCATTGAACATCAGGTTTCCGGTAATGGCCTGACATTTACGGTGGATGAGAAGTCTGAATCGGCAGCAAGGCTTGCATTAGGAGAGAATAATATTGCAACTAATGCAGATGACGATTGGGATAAATTATTCAATAACAGTATGTCTACAACGGACAGTGAACGTCAATTAAAGCAGAGGATTGTCAAACAGAATGATATTGGTAAGGAATTAGAACAGATTGAGGGTGTGAAACAGGCATCCGTTCAGATTACGATTCCAGATAACACGAATTCTTTGTTATCTGCAGACAAGGAAGCGTCGGCAAGTGTATTGCTTATGACGACAAAAGACTTTCAGGAGAGTAATGTAGAGGGCATTGCCAATTATGTAGCAACTTCTTTGGGTAACTCTACAACAGATAACATTCGGATCATTGACCAGACAGGATCTTTACTGTTTGGCGGTGATGGAGATATGAAGAGTGCGGCAGGAACATCTTCAGCAGCAATCAAGATTGCAAATCAGGTAACTGATAATTTGGAGGATCGTGTCCGAAGTCTGATGATCAGTTCGGGTGTATATAATGATGCGGAAGTAACAGCTAATTTAGATATTGATTTGGACGAGCAGCAGATTGTAGATGAACACCATTATACGGATGATACCGAAGATGATACGGGTCCTAAGACATCATATTATTATTATAATGCAACGAATACGGACGGAGTTTCTGGAATACCGGGAACGGATTCGAATGATGGACAGACGCAGGATTATGAGATTCTGAATGGTACAACAGGTAACAGTGATGCGAATGTAATCAAAGAAGAGTACCATGATAGTGTGACAACAACGAATACGACCAAGACGATTGGTACAGTGAATAAAGATAATTCTACAATTGCAGTAGTTCTTAGCAAATACGTGATCTATGATGAAGCACAGATGAAGAAGTCCGGGCAGTTAAAGGGCACGAATTTTGAGACGTTTCAGGAGCAGAACAGCGATCGTAAGGCAATTCAGTTAGATGATCAGACGACAGCATTGATCGAGAAAGCGACCGGTTTTCCAACGAATAACATAGAGGTACAGGCTTATGAAGTACCAATATTCTATCCACAGGAGACAACGGCTGCAGAAGTGGCAACCAATTACTTGCAGTTTGTTCTAGCTATATTAATTGTTGCTTTATTATGTTTTGTTGTATTTAAGGGTATGAAGCCGGTAGAGGTTACGGAGTTAGAACCAGAGCTTTCTGTAGAGGCGTTATTGGCAACAACGAAGGAGAATCAGAGCTTAGAGGATATCGAGTTTAGTGATAAATCAGCTACCAGACAGCAGATTGAACGGTTTGTGGATGAGAATCCAGAAGAGGTTGCATTATTACTGCGTAACTGGTTGAATGATGATTGGGATTAGTCAGACAGAGATTGAGAGATAAGTTGGAGGAAGGAATATGTCAATGTATGATGATGAGATGTCGGGTGCGCAAAAGGCTGCTATATTGTTGATCTCCTTGGGCCCGGAGAAGTCAGCCAACATATTCAAGCATTTAAAGGAAGATGAGATTGAAGCACTCACATTGGAGATTGCAAATACAAGAAGTGTTGCCCCGGATGTGAAGGAACAGGTGTTAGAGGAATTCTATGAGATCTGTCTTGCACAGCAGTATATTGCGGAAGGTGGTATTGGATACGCAAAGGAACTGTTAGACAAGGCATTAGGAGAGGACAAGGCAAAAGATGTAATTGGAAGATTGACAGCTTCCTTGCAAGTGCGGCCGTTCGAATTTGTTCGAAAGGCAGATCCGTCCCAGTTACTTAACTTTATACAGGATGAACATCCTCAGACAATTGCGTTGATCCTTGCATATTTGCCATCTAGTCAGGCTGCGGCTGTAGTAGGAGCGCTTCCGCCTGAGAAACAGGCGGATGTGGCAAAACGTATTGCGTTAATGGATCGAACCAGTCCGGATGTGATCAAAGAAGTGGAGAAAGTATTGGAGAAGAAATTATCCTCTCTTGTCAATCAGGATTACACGATTGTTGGTGGTGTCGATGCCATTGTATCAATCCTGAATACAGTGGATCGTAGTACGGAGAAACATATTATGGAGACATTGGAGATTGAAGAACCTGAATTAGCAGATGAGATTCGCCGTAAGATGTTTGTATTTGAGGATATCTTAAGTCTTGATAACCGTGCGATCCAGACAGTTCTTCGTGAAGTGGATAATAGTGAGCTTGCTATTGCACTTAAGAATGCCAATGAAGATGTACAGAACTGTATCTTTAATAATCTGTCATCCCGTCTTGCTACTATGATCAAAGAGGATATGGAATATATGGGTCCAGTCCGTCTGAAGGATGTAGAGGAGGCACAGCAGAAGATTGTCAATATTATCCGGAAGTTAGAAGACACTGGAGAGATTGTTATTTCCCGTGGTGGAGGTGACGAGATTATTGTCTAATCTTATAAAATCAGGATTTGTTGCATTTTCGCAAGATCAGACTCTTGTGATTGATGCAAATGATAACAAGATCATAAAGGGAATTGACGAAGCGATTCAGGAAGCCGCAGCGGCAGAAGAACCATCGATAGAAGATGCATTAGCAGAGGCGATGATTGAAGATGCACAATTGGATGGACTTGGGGATGAGGGTTCTTTCGGAACATTGGAGATATCCGGGGGGACGCCGGAACAACAGAGAGAAGATGCAGAGCAGATTGTTGTACAGGCGAAGAATGAAGCACAGGAGATTGTGAGTCAGGCACACGATGAAGTAGAACAGATGCGTGCTGCTGCATATGACGAAGTGGAGCAGATTAAGAATGCAGCAAGATCTGACGGATATCAGGCAGGGTATCAGGAAGGTTTGCAGGCTGTTGAGGAAGAATATCAGCAAAAGAAACAAGAACTACAGGAGCAGCTGGATCAATATGCGCAGCAACAGCAACGGGAGCAGGAAGAGTTTATTGCTGATATGGAACGTAATATGGTTGAGTGGCTTTGCCGGATGATTCCGACGATAACAGGTGTTATGATTGAGAATCAGAAAGATGTTCTTTTATATATGGTGAATGAGACCATTAAGAATTTAGATGATTGTAAACAATTTGTAGTGAAAGTATCAGAAGAGGATTATGCAGCATTAGAGTCACAAAAGGAACAGATTTATGGATATTCTAATCCGAATGTTGATATAGAATTGTTTGCAGATGCCAAATTATCACCAAAGCAATGCCTGATTGAGACAGAGAATGGAGTGGTGAATGCATCGTTAGATGCACAGCTGATCAATTTGAATAAAGCACTTCGTTTGATGATAAAGGAATGAAGATGACTATGAAATTAGATTTTACGCCTTATTTTTCCATGTTGAATCAATCCTATGTGACAGAACTTGGAAAAGTGGCAAAGATTGTAGGACTTACTGTGGAATCAGTCGGGCCTCCCTGCAAATTGAATGACTTGTGTAGGATTACTTCAAAGGATGGTAGTCAGCATGTGATGGCGGAAGTAGTTGGTTTTCGGGATAATCGTGTGCTTTTGATGCCATTTGACAGTGTAGAAGGAATTGGTCCGGGGGCATTGGTTGAGAATACGAAAGAACCTTTGAAAGTTATGGTAGGAGAAGAACTGCTAGGACGTTCTCTGGATGGGCTGGGGAGACCGATAGACGGGGAAGAATTACATTTAAGTGAGGCTTATCCAATTGAGGCTCCGCCGCCGGATGCGTTGAAACGTAAGATTATATCAGAGGTTCTTCCACTTGGCGTGAAGGCAGTAGATGGAATGATCACGGTTGGTAAAGGACAGCGTATCGGAATCTTTGCGGGTTCTGGTGTTGGTAAGTCGACATTGATGGGTATGTTTGCCCGTAATACGAAAGCAGATGTGAATGTAATTGCTTTGATCGGAGAGCGTGGAAGAGAAGTAAGGGAATTTATTGAACGTGATTTAGGGGAAGAAGGAATGAAGCGTTCAGTTGTAGTTGTGGCGACTTCGGATAAACCAGCCTTGATCCGTAATAAGGCGGCTAAGACAGCAACGGCAATTGCAGAATATTTCCGGGATCAGGGTAAGGATGTTCTTTTAATGATGGATAATATGACACGTTTTTGTATGGCACAGCGAGAGATTGGCCTTGCATCCGGGGAACCTCCGGTTACAAGAGGATATCCACCGTCGGTATATTCGGAACTTCCTAAGGTGCTAGAACGTGCAGGTAATGCAGAGAAAGGTTCGATTACCGGTCTGTATGCGGTACTGGTAGATGGAGATGACTTTAACGAACCAATCTCGGATACAGCGCGAGGCATTCTGGATGGGCATATTATGTTATCGAGAAAGTTAGGACATAAGAATCACTATCCGGCAATTGATGTCCTGCAGAGCATTTCGAGATGTATGAGTGGAATTGCAACGAAGGAACACAAAGCAGCTGCGGGCAGACTTAAGAATGTATTGGCCACATATAATGAGGCGGAAGATCTGATCAATATAGGTGCTTATAAAGCTGGATCGAATCCAGATATTGATTATGCAATTTCCAAGATTGGTAAAGTAAATGAGTTCCTGATGCAGGATGTAGACAGCAAATATCAATTTGATGAGGAGGTAGCGATGCTTTCTGGTATATTTGCAGATGCAGAGTAGTGAAGGTGTTAGAATATGGCGAAGTTTATTTATCGGATGCAGAATATTCTGGATATTAAGTATAAGCTGGAAGAACAGGCAAAGCAGGAATATATGGCAGTCCAGGCAAGGCTGAATGAGGAACAGGATAAATTACATGCTTTAGAAGCCCGCAAAGCTGCATATTTTGCTCAATATCGGACATTACTTCAGGAACGATTAGATGTTCTGGAGATAGAGACCTGTAAGAATGCGATTATATTGATGGATGAATATATTCATAACCAGCAGCTTGTTGTAGCACAGGTGGAAAAGGAATTAGAACAGGCAATCCGTAAGATGAATGAGGCGATGCAGGAACGCAAGATACATGAGAAACTCCGGGAGAAACAATTTGAAGTATTTTTACAGGAATTGAACCAGGAAGAGATGAAGGAGATCGATCAATTGATCAGTTATCAATATAATCATGGACAAGAACAAGAGGAGTAATCAAAATGGCTAGAAAAGAGCGAATTGAAAAGAATAACCAGGACGAAGAGAATGTTGGTGGTAAGATATTGTCTGCATTCTTTGTGATATTGATTATTGTTGTATGGCTTACAATCATAGCAGCCCTGATCAAGTTTGATGTGGGAGGATTTGGCAGTTCGGTATTACGTCCTATTCTGAAGGATGTTCCAGTGATCAATAAGATTTTACCTGCCGCATCAGAAGAGGAACAACAACAGGAAGCAGAGGAACAATCGGATGATAATAAGATAGCCACACTTTCGCAAGCGAAAGATATGATTGCACAATTAGAGGCTGAGAATAGTAAACTTTCAAAAAACAACAAGAAACTCAAAGAGGAAAATGCAGATCTGACAAGTCAGGTAGAGCGTCTGAAGGTGTTTGAAGATAATCAAAATGCATTTCAACAAGAAAAAGAAGATTTTTATAACGAAATAGTCTATGGAAATAATGCTCCAGATGCCGATACATATATTAAGTGGTATGAAAGTATTGATGCAGCGAATGCAGAAGCAATATATCGTCAGGTGATTTCGGATCAGCAGTCGAATTCAGAATTGAAGGATCTGGCTAAGACATATGAGAATATGAAGCCGGCAGAGGCGGCTGCAGTGCTAGAAAAGATGAGTAATGATCTGGATACGGTTGCGTCAATATTATCAGCGATGAAAGCAGATGCAAGAGCAAAGGTAATGGATGAGATGGATTCTGCCTTTGCAGCAAATGTGACAAAGAAGCTGATGCCATAGCACTAATAGAATAATATAGGAAAGGAGGCAGGATATGATTGTTAATTCCAACGTGAATCAATCCAATCTTATGATGGTTGGAACGGGAACTTCTACAGAAGAGACCAAGATGAATAAGAATGCTGGAAATGACGGAATGAATTTTGCAGATGTATTGGCATCTAAACAAGATGTCAATGTAACCGGGCCGAAGGTGGATGCAGTACAACAAGCACCGGATAAGACACCCGAAGGAAAACAGAATCAGATGAAGGATACGGCAACGGTTTCGGATACTGGACAGACCGGACAGGTTAAGCAGAATACAACTGACAACACAGAAGAAAATGTATCAGAAATGCCGGTGGTGCCGGATGATATGGTAACGGATGAACAGATTCAGAACGTGACAGATGCCATTTCGCAGCTTCTTGCAATGATTATGAATCAGTTGCAGATTTCACTTGATGATGTAAAACAGAATCTGCAGACATTAGGGATGGATGTGCAGGATCTTTTTACAACTGATGGTATGAAGGCATTTTTCCTACAGGTGCAGACAGCAGATACGACGGATTTGTTGACGAATGCAGAGCTGAATCAACAATTTCAGGATTTTATGGAAGGCTGGAATCAACTGCTTGAAGGTATGGAACTATCTCCGAAAGATGTTATCGCAATTGCAGATATGCAGGGAATGGAAGACATGTTCCAGAATCTTGTTTCTGAGGTTTTACCGGAAGAGAATATCGTTATGGATAGTGCAGAGCAGGGTGTTCCGGTGAAGGAACAGTCTGATGCAGAGACGAAAGAACCGGAAGTGATCATTGAGGATCAGAATCCGAAACAGGCAATACCGGAGAAGATGATAACTACACAGGAGAGACAGATGGAACAGGATACAGGTTCGCAAGATACAGCGTCTATGCCGGAATATGAAGTACCTCAGTCGGAACGCAGCACAGATTCAGAGTTTGTGAATCCGGTTTTACAGAATATTCAGGAAGCATTGAATCATGTAGATTCACTAGAACCACAGGAAGGTGTTGTGGAATCCAAGCAGATTGTGGAACAGGTGGTGGAGCAGGTAAAGGTTCATATGAGCCAGGAGAATACATCCATACAGCTTCAGTTATATCCGGAACATCTTGGAAGGATTCAGATCCATGTTGTTTCCAAAGACGGTGTAATGACAGCAAGAATTGCAGCTGAGACAGAACAGGCAAAGCAGGCAATAGAGAATGGATTGGCAAGCCTTAAAGAGACATTTGACCAACAGGATCTGAAGGTTGATGCAGTAGAAGTTATGGTTTCTACTACAGGATTTGAAAGAGGCAATGAAGAACACAATACGCAGGAGCAGGAAAAGACAAGTCACAGAGCAGGAAAGCTTTCTCTTACGGATTTGGAAGAAGAGATAGAAGAAGATGATGTGGCAGAACAGGAAAGAATGAGAGCTTCGGGCAGCAGTGTAAGTTACAGCGCGTAGAAAGGAGGATATTATGGCAGTTAAGATTGACACAAGTATGGCGGGGAATACCGTGACATCTACGAAGGATAGTTCGTCGAATTCAAGTTTGGATAAGGACGCATTTCTTCAGTTACTAGTAACACAGATGCAGTATCAGGATCCGTTAGAGCCGACAAGTAACACAGAATATATGTCACAGTTGGCACAGTTTTCATCCGTAGAGGAATTGCAGAATTTAAGTTCTACATTTTCGGCAGGACAGGCGATGAATCTGACTGGTCAGTATGTAATTTTGAATGTGCCGGATTCAACGGGTGAGGTAAAGCAGATCAGTGGTTTGGTCGATTATGTTACCGTGACAGACGGTAAAGCGTATTTCCATATTGGTGATGAGTATTATTCATCTGATTATTTGGATTCTGTCGTGAGTCTGGATTATTTACAGCATTTGGTCGATCAGGATAAAGCGAATAATACGACAGGTGATACGACAAAAACAGACGATACAACAAAGTCAGATGATGCGGCATCTGGAGACACAACAGAAGATAATTCTAAGACGGAAGAAGCGTAGCGTATGAAAGAGGGGCGATAAGATGGATCTGATATCGAATTCTTTTATGTCGATTGAACAGGTGACTGACACCTACTTGCAGGATGCGGGTAAGACAAATCGACGAAGTCCTGAATCAGCACAGACGGTATCCTTTCGGGATGTGCTTGAACAAGTTAGCAACCGGGATAATGCGGTTAGTTTTTCAAAGCATGCAAACGAGAGACTCACAAGCCGGAATATTCAGTTGAGTGATGCACAGATGGAACGTTTGAATGATGGCATCAAACAGGCAAAAGAGAAACACATTAATGAATCGCTTGTTATGATGGATAATCTTGCATTTATTGTGAATATCAAGAATAATACCGTGATTACAGCAATGGATCAGGAATCAAATGATAGTAACGTATTTACTAATATTGATGGGGCAGTGATTGTGTAGCCGGACCTTTTGGAGGCTAGATATCCCTGAATGACAGAAGGGATAACCATCAGTGAGAGAATAGGAGGTCAATAATTATGATGAGATCACTTTACTCTGGTGTTGCAGGACTTAAGACACACCAGACCAAAATGGATGTAATAGGTAATAATATTGCAAATGTTAATACAGTAGGTTTCAAATCAAGTCAGGTATTGTTTAAGGATGTATTGTATCAGACAACACAGAGTGCAACAGGTGCAACCGAATCGAGCGGTGGTACGAATGCAAAGCAGATCGGTCTTGGTTCCGGTGTTGCAACTGTATCTGTAACACAGACAAATGGTTCGGCTCAATCGACGAATAATCCATACGACCTGATGATCAATGGAAGCAGTTTCTTTGTTGTTAACCGTGCAGGTACCAATTACTTTACTAAAGTAGGTGCTTTTAAGACAGATGATAGTGGTAATCTGGTTACTGGTAGTGGTGATCTGGTAATGGGCTGGCAGGTAGATCCTGACAATCCAACAGAGATCAAAAGAGATACTGTATCTGCATTAAGACCGGAAGCAGAAGAGAATCAGACTGCTGCACCAGAGATGACATCGAAGATGTATATGCATGGTAATATTGCAAGTGTGGATTCTAAGCTACAGACAACGGATGGTGTTGTTACTACAGTTCCAATCTATGATAACTTGGGATATGCTTATACGGTAAAATTTAAGATTACACAGAGTGCGACAGATTCAAGTTTGTATAATTTGGCGATTGATTCTATTAAGGATAGTAACAATGTAGATATTTTACAGAATGGATATCAGGCATCTTTAGGAGATGCAACTATTAAGTTTGATCCGGATTCCGGTAAATTTGTCGGTATGGGAGGTGTTGCAGGAGCAGGTACAACATCACTTACCATTACTCCTACCGATGCAAGTAAAGGTAATGTATTCCAGGATCATTCTTCACCGAATCAGACAGATTGGATTGATTCGATTGAATTAGATTGTTCGAACATGACAATGTATTCAACTAAAGGCGGAGAGTGTAGTGTAGAGACTGTTCGTGGTGGTACTGATTCGACCGGAGGTGGACGTAGAGTAGGTGCTCTTACAGATGTAAGTATTGACACTGCTGGTAAGATCTACGGTGTATATGATAATGGTGTAACCAAATTATTAGGACAAATTGCGGTTGCGAAGTTTATCAATCCGGCCGGACTTGAGGCAATCGGTGATAGCTTATACAAGGAGACAAGAGCGTCTGGTGAATTTGATGGAATCGGACAGGATATTGAAGCAGCAGGCGAAAAGATGACACAGGGTGTTATCGAGATGTCGAATGTGGATCTTTCTCAGGAATTTACAGAAATGATCGTAACACAGAGAGGTTTCCAGGCCAATTCCAGAATTATCACAGTTTCCGATACATTAATTGAAGAACTTGTTAATTTGAAACGATAAGAATAACGCTGTCATATTGAGATAGATGGAATCTATCTTGGTATGACAGCATTTTGTTGTTTAACGTCCAAAGTATTATGACAACGGATGGTATGTGAATTTTGATATTATGGATAACAGGGAGGATATAATGATAGAACTAACTAAATTAAATGATGTGAAATTTACAGTGAATGCAGATATCATTGAGCTTGTAGAGGAGACTCCTGATACGGTAGTAACATTGACAACAGGGAGAAAATTGATCGTGAAGGAAAGCAGACAGGATGTGACGAATCTTGTAATTGCATATCGGAGATCGATATTTTCTCAGCTGGAATAATTTTTAGTAGAAAATTATAAAAAAACATGATATAATTGTTTAGATTGAGAGTAATGGTTTTCCTTTGGAAGAGGAAATTTCAATATACATAGTGATGGAGAGGTAGAAAAAGTGGACATAGCAACAATAATAGGTCTTATATTATCATTTGCATTAATGATCTTTGGTATGGCGAACGGCGAAGCAGGAATAGCGGCAGTATCGTATTTTATTCATGGTCCATCCGCGTTTATTACCTTTGGTGGTGCGTTTGGATGTGTGTTGGCAAGTTATCATTTACAGGATTTCCTGAATGGAGTGAAGACGATCAAGCTCGTGTTTAAGATGCCACAGCTTGATACAATAGGGACGATCAAGCAGATCATAGATTTGTCTAATGTGGCAAGAAAGGAAGGACTTCTTGCACTTGAGGAATCAGCGAATACGTTGGAAGACCCATTCATGAAGAAGGGAATTCTGTTAATTGTTGATGGTACAGATCCTGAATTGGTAAGAGGAATTCTGGAATCAGAGTTAGTGAATATTGATGCAAGACATCAGAGTAATATTGGTTTCTGGAAGCAGGTTGGAGCCATGGGTCCTGCCTGGGGTATGATTGGAACATTGATCGGATTGGTTCTTATGTTAAAGAATATGGATCCAGATAAGATTGGACCGAATATGGCAACGGCATTGATTACTACATATTATGGATCAGTTCTTGCAAACTGGATCAGTGCTCCTGTGGCTGCTAAGTTAACTACATTGAATGATATGGAGATGCAGCTAAAGGAGATTATGATAGAAGGTCTTTTGTCGATTCAGGCAGGAGAGAATCCGAGAGTAATCGAAGAGAAACTGAAATCATTCCTTGCTCCTGGAACGAGGGAAGGACTTACTGAAGGTGGTGAATAATCTATGGCTAAGAGAAGAGAGAAACCACCAGAGGAAGGATCACCAGCATGGATGGCAACATTTAGTGATTTGATGAATCTATTGCTTTGTTTCTTTGTGTTATTATTTGCAAGCTCTACCGTAGATGAGGAGAAAATCCAGCGAATTATGGCATCGTTTAATGATGCAAGTTTTAGCATCTTGGATTCCGGCTCTGTTTCATTAGTAGATGGACAGATTGTTTCCGGTGGTGTAACACAGTTGCCCGGAATAGAGTCTGTGTTAGAATATATCGGTGTATCTTCTGAAGTGAAGGGGAATAATCAGGACTTGTCGGCCACAGGTGCGGATGATGGAAAAGAGGATTCTTCCAACCAGCCGGATAGTGTGCAGCCGAGTTCGGAAGAAGTGATAGAAGATAATCAGACAAGCAGTATGAGTCAGCAGAATCTGATGGAACAGTTAGAACAAGAGGGTATGAAACAATCCGAGCAGATGTATGATGAGATATCAGAAAAGGTTGAGTCTTATAAGATTGAGGATAACATATCCATGGATTATAATTCACAATATGTATTGTTGGATTTGAATGGAGCGTTGTTGTTTGATCAGGGAAAGGCGGATCTTCGGGAAGATGCGGAAGCATTTATGAAGAAAGTTACATCTATTTTGAAAAGATATAAGGAATGTGTAGTAGAGATTGAAGGTCACACGGATAATGTGCCGATCCATAGTTCTGTTTACCAGAGTAATCGGTATTTATCGACGGCAAGAGCAACAAAGGTATATGAATATATTATGGATAATTCTGATCTGATCGATTCAAACTTAAAAGTTGCCGGATATGGAGAAAGCCGCCCGGTTGCATCGAATGACACGGAAGAAGGTCGTGCGAAGAACCGAAGAGTTACGATCAAGATATACAATCAGTTAAATTCGGATTTGCAACAGGAATCCGCACAATAGATAGATATAAGATGGGAGATAAGGGATGAAGAAGAATTTAATCACTGTAATTATATTAGCACTTTGTGTAGTGAATTTAATATTGAATGTGTTAATCGTGTTTGTATGTATGCCTTCTGCAAAGAAGACAAATAATCTGATTTCAGAGATTGCCTCTGTGCTGAATCTGGAATTAGAAGGGAATAATGATACCCCGACAGTGGCATTGGAGAATATGGCGACTTATAGTCTGGATGCACAGGTTGTGAATCTGAAAGATGACGGAAGTGGCGACAGTCATTATGTACAGGTTGGTCTTACGTTAGAGATGGACAAGTCCTCTAAGGATTACGAATCACTGAATACGGTGTTACAGGAATCAGGAAGTGCAGTATTTGATGAAGCAAGAAATGTCATTCAGAATTATACATATACAGAAGTGACAGAACAGAAGACGCAGGAGGATATCAAGAGACAGATTCTTGAAAGTGTCCAGAAGAAGTACGCAACACAATGTATTTATAATGTGTCCTTCAGCAAATTTACAACCCAATAGTAATTTGACTTATTGAGATCAATTACATTGCTATTGGAGGTGAGAATATGGCAGATGTGTTATCTCAGAATGAGATAGATGCATTGTTGAAACAACTTAGTTCCGGGGAATTGGATGTAGATGAGATCAGCGATGAACCGGCGGTGAAAATTAAAGACTATGACTTTACACGACCTGCAAAGTTCTCCAAAGAGCATTTAAGAACGTTGGAGATTATCTTTGAAAATTTCGGAAGACTGGTGTCAAGTAATTTGCCGGCTTATCTGAGAAAGAATGTACAGGTAGATGTTATGAATTCGGAAGCGGTTACATATTCTGAATTTGCGAATGCACTGTCAAATCCGGTGTTACTTGGTATTGTAGATTTTGCTCCATTAAAAGGCAATATCATTATTGAGCTGGCATCGAACCTTGGTTTTACGATTATTGATCGTATGTTGGGTGGCTTGGGAGATCCGTTGGAGAAGCCGAGAGATTTTTCAGAGATTGAACTTAGTGTGTTAGAGCGCATATTTACTGTGTTGGTGGATCTTTTGAGGGAACCATGGAAGAATGTTGTTGAGATTCATCCAAGATTGGAGAGAATTGAGACTAACAGTCAGTTTGCACAGATTATTTCACCAAGTGAAATGATTGCGATTGTAACGATCAATGTTTGTATCGGTAATGTAGAAGGTCTTATGAATGTGTGCTTGCCGTTTTTGACGTTAGAGAATATCATGGATAAGCTGAATACGAAGTATTGGTTCTCTACGATGAAGAATAAGGATGAGGATTCTTATGAGGAATTCATAGAAACAGCAATCAATAAAGCGCAGATTCCAATGAAAGCGTTACTTGGTAAGAGTACGATTTCTGTTATGGATTTTATTAATCTTCAGGTTGGAGATATTATTAAGTTAGATTCCCGTGTGAATGATGAATTGGATGTTTACGTGGGTAATATTGTGAAGTTCAAAGCATTGCCAGGTTCTGGTGCAGAGAATTACGCAGTAAAAGTTACAGAAATTATTAGAGAGGAGTAGAAATATGGATGGAATGTTATCACAAGAAGAGATTAATGCCCTGCTTGGCAATATGTCGAGTGATGGCGGTGATGCAACCCCGAATTCTAATTCTGCCTCTGGTGCTACGTTGACAGATGAAGAACGTGATGCAATCGGCGAGATTTCTAATATTTGTATGGGAACAGCGGCGACCACGTTGTATTCATTAGTGAATCAGAAGGTAACGATTACTACACCGACCGTTTCTATATGTACATGGGATGAGTTAGTAAGTGATTATGAGAAACCGTGTGTGTTTATTACAATTTCTTATAAGGAAGGAATTGAAGGGAATAACGTCTTGATTCTTCGGGAAGATGATGTTAAAGTAATAACAGATTTGATGATGGGAGGAGACGGAACGAACTTAGTTGATGAATTGACGGATCTGCATTTAAGTGCAATTTGTGAAGCAATGAATCAGATGATGGGTTCTTCTGCAACTTCATTGTCATCTATGCTGGGACAGAAGATTGATATATCTCCACCTCAGGCAGAATTGGTGAATCTGTTAGATGAAGTGGATTCTAAGAAAGCGGGAGCGTTCTTGAATAATACATTTGTTAAAGTATTCTTCAAGATGGAGATTGGAGACTTAGTGGATAGTAGCATTATGCAGTTATATCCAATTGACTTGGCAAAAGAACTATATCATAAGTTTGAATCAAGTAAGGAACCGGAACCTGCTGCTCCGACAGCTCCAGCACCTCAGCCGGAACCGCAAGTTCAACAGGCAACACAGCAGCCGGCAACACCACCTGCACCACAGCAGGGAATGGGACAGGTTCCGATGGGCCAGCCGATGATGGGAATGGGGCAGGCACCAGCAGGTCAGGCAATGCCGTATAATTATGTTCCACCGGCTCAGGATGTGAATGTACAACCGGTTCAGTTCCAACCATTTAATATGGGCGTGAACCCGATTACGCAGCAGGAGAATATCGATTTGATCATGGATGTTCCATTGGAAGTTACAGTGGAATTGGGAAGAACCAAAAAGAGCATCAAAGAGATTCTTGAGTTTGCACCGGGTACGATCATAGAACTTGACAAGATTGCCGGTGAACCGATCGATGTATTGGTGAATGGCAAATTAGTTGCCAAGGGTGAAGTTGTTGTAATTGAAGAAAGTTTTGGTGTCAGAGTTACTGATATCATTAAAGAATAAAGAATTATATGAAATGGAGAATAAGATAATATGGCTAAGAGTATTTTAATTTGTGATGATGCAGCATTTATGCGAATGATGATCAAAGATATTTTGGTTAAGAATGGATACACAATTGCTGGCGAAGCAGAGAATGGTTTGAAAGCTGTTGAGAAATACGCTGAGACACAGCCAGACCTTGTGTTAATGGATATTACAATGCCGGAGATGGATGGTATTCAGGCACTTAAGAAGATCAAAGAGGCAGATCCGAACGCAAGCGTTGTTATGTGTTCTGCAATGGGACAGCAGGCAATGGTTATTGAAAGTATCCAGTCCGGTGCGAGAGACTTTATTGTGAAACCGTTCCAGCCAGATCGTGTATTAGAGGCTGTTAAGAAGGCTGTAGAGTAGTATGTTATTGGTACAATCTTTTTCTGGTGCACAGAGTATTGCACAGTTAATTTGTGTGATCTTACTGTTTTTCTTTGTCCTGTTTCTTGCCTATATGGCAGCAAGGATTGCTGGAAGCTATCAATCAAATGTTATGAACAAGAAAAGCAATATCAGAGTGATTGAGGTGTACCGGCTATCAAATAATAAACTGATTGAGATCGTTAAGATTGGGGAGAAGTATCTTGCTATAGCAGTTGGCAAGGATGAAGTCACATTGTTGACAGAATTAGATGTAGATGAGATCGTAATGCATGAGGCATCTATCGAACCGATTAACTTTAAACGCATATTGGATAAGATGAAAAATGAAAAACAAGATAAAGAATAACATACATTTACAAAAGATTATTAAAAAAATACATTTCAAAAAATTCATAATTGCTTATTTAATTATATTCTCTGTATTATGTGTTGGATATCAGGTAAAGGCAACATCAAGTACAGGGAATGTAAGTAATGAGCAGACAGATGAGTTGACCAATTTAGAGAATGATGTTCCGTTTTCTCTTGGTGTGACTGTGAATACAGATAACAATGAGGGAACATTAGCAGGAACATTGCAGATGTTATTGGTCATCACTGTTATATCATTAGCTCCATCGATCGTTATTATGATGACGTCTTTTACGAGGATTATTGTCGTATTTCATTTTCTACGAACGGCACTCGGTACACAGTCGGCACCTCCGAATAATGTTCTGATAGGGCTAGCGTTGTTTTTGACCCTTTTTATCATGACACCAACGATGGAACGCATTAAGACGGAGGGAATTGATCCGTTGTCGAAAGGGGAAGTGACGCAGGAAGAAGGACTCAAAGCGTGTATGGAGCCGTTGCGTGACTTTATGTTGAATAATGTTGAGACGAAAGATATTAACTTTTTTCTAGATATGTCAAGGGTGGAGACAGTAGAGGAATCATCAGATATTCCGAATTCTGTATTGATTCCTGCATTTATGCTTGGTGAGCTTCGAAAGTCCTTTATTATTGGATTTTTGATCTATATTCCATTTATTATTATTGATATGGTAGTGGCATCTACGTTGATGGCGATGGGTATGATGATGCTGCCACCAACGACGATTTCTATGCCATTTAAGATTTTGTTATTTATTATGGCAGATGGATGGAATCTGGTAATTGGCGAGCTTGTGAAGAGTTTTAATTACTGACGATAGATAGGAAGTGATTGAATGACGACAGAAGTTGTAATTGATATTGCAAGAGAGGCATTGTGGTTGATCATCAAGTGTTCTGCCCCACTGTTATTAGTTTCTCTGATTGTTGGATTGGTAATCAGTATTTTTCAAACGGTTACTTCTATTCAGGAGCAGACACTTACTTTTGTTCCAAAGATTCTGAGTATTTTTATTACGATTATCTTGTGTGGTGGCTGGATTATGAATAATATTGTTGAATTTATGCAGAAGCTGTTTGAAAACTTCTCCACTTACGTGAGGTAGTGTATGATTGAGCAGACATTTTCAATCTATCATTTAGAATATTATTTAGCAATATTTGTGAGAGTAATGGGAGCAATTGCCTTTGCGCCCATTTTTGGTAATCGGACAGTGACAAGAAGAGTTCGGATCTTTATTGGAATTGCCTGTGCACTCGCTGTATTTACAGCGAATCCATATGTCCCTCTTGGATATTCGACTTTTTTGGAATATACAATATTATTATTAAAGGAATTGATTGTAGGAATTACGATCGGATTTATGTCAAATGTGACATTGTCGATCATTAATGCTGCCGGACAATTCATTGACCGGGAGATTGGGTTCTCTATGGTATCGGATTTTGATCCGGGGATGAATACGGAGATTACAATTACGGCAGAGTTTTATAACATGTTAGTCATGCTGATCATGTTATGTTCGAATATGCATTATTTTATTCTTTCTGCGTTATCTGATTCGTTTCAGTTGATTCCATTAGGAAATGTTACCATTGACACAGGAACGCTGTATGATACCATGGTAAGGTACATAGCAGATTACTTTATTATTTCTGTTCGGATCGCTTTGCCAGTTATGATTGCGATCATGTTACTTAATGTTGTATTGGGTGTTTTGGCAAAGACGGCACCTCAGATGAATATGTTTGTAATTGGTATGCAGCTTAAGATCTTTGTAGGGTTTGCAGTCTTGTTTGTTACAATAGGTTTTTTGCCAAATATAACGGAGTATATATATAAAGAGATGCAGACAGTGGTCACAGATGTAATTAAGGCATTTATGTAATAATAAGGGGTTGTGTTTTGTGAATTATAGATATCGGATTATACTTCCATTAGATCTTCAGATGTTTGCAAAAGAAGGTCCTGGTGGTGAGAAGACCGAGGATGCAACGACAAAGAAATTAGATGATGTAAGACAGGAAGGTAATGTAGCAAAAAGTGTGGAAGTGTCTACGGCAGCTACGTTGCTGGCACTATTTGTGTGCCTGAAATTTGCAATCGGATTTGTTGGAGACCGGCTGATGTCGACATTTAAAGAATTCTATACGTTGATTACCCGGTATTGCGTGGATGGTATTGATATCTCGGGATTAAATTATCTGATGTGGAAGATTATTCTTGATATTGCAATTACAATTGCACCATTTTTATTGCTTGGCTTTCTGGTTGCATTTTTGAGTAATGCATTACAGTTTAAGTTCAAGGTAACATCAAAGCCGTTGCAGCCGAAGTTCAGCAAAATGAATCCGGTCAACGGTGTGAAACGTATGTTTTCATTGAATACTTTGGTAGAATTGTTGAAATCCATTGTCAAAGTAGTGGTAATAACGTATATTGCCTACGGTGTGTTTACAGAACATATTAAGGAATTGTATTTAATCTATGATATGTCGGTTATGCAGAGTATTAGTCTGATGTATAATATTGTGTTAGAATTGGCATTGAAGATATGTGTCTTGTTTTGTGTGATTGCGGCTGCGGATTTTATGTATCAGAAATGGAAATTTAAGTCAGATAATAAGATGACAAAGCAGGAAGTGAAGGATGAATTCAAGAATCAGGAAGGAGATCCGAAGATAAAGGGGCAACAGCGGCAGAGAATGCAGCAGGCATCCCAACGACGTATGATGGCAGCCATTCCGGAAGCAGATGTGGTAATTACGAATCCAACGCATTTTGCAGTTGCTTTATCTTATAAGACGGGACAAGGACAGGCACCAATTGTGGTGGCAAAAGGTGCGGATTTCCTGGCAGGACGAATTAAAGAGATTGCAAGAGATAATCAGGTTGAAATCGTGGAGAACAAGCCACTTGCCAGAATGTTATATTATAATGTGGATTTGGGAGCCGAGATACCACCGGAATTGTATCAGGCGGTTGCAGAAGTACTGGCATATGTATACCAATTGCATAATCGTGTAAGTTGATTGTGGTTATGGTTTGAAAAAGAATTAGAGAAAGGAGGTAATTGGAAGTATGAAGAAAATAACGTTTCGAGGAGATCTGTTTGTTGGATTATATCTGTTAGCGGCTATTATTTTATTCATTATTCCAATTCCTTCTTTATTATTGGATATACTGATCACATTTAATATTATGATCGCATTGTTCATATTATTTAACTGTTTGTATGCATCTGAGACATTGGATATGTCAAGTTTCCCGACAATCCTGTTGTTTTCAACGGTGTTTCGAATCGCATTAAATATCTCATCTACCAAATTAATTCTGACGACCGGTAATCCAGGTGTCGTAGTAAAGACATTTGGTAACTTTGTTGGTGGTGGTAATTTAGTAGTTGGTGCGATTATTTTCGTTGTGCTTGTTATAGTTCAGATGATTGTTATCAACAAAGGTTCAGAACGTGTATCTGAGGTAACTGCCAGATTTACATTGGATGCTATGCCTGGTAAGCAGATGGCAATTGATGCCGACCTGAATACAGGAGCAATCACGGACAAAGAAGCGATGGAGAGAAGACAGAAGATTCAGGAAGAATCTGCATTTTTCGGTTCTATGGATGGTGCTACTAAGTACGTAAAGGGAGATGCTACGGCGGGACTGATCATTACGATGATCAATATTGTTGGTGGTATTGTAACGGGTGTTACGATACAGGGCATGCAATTGCAGGAGGCTTTGTCACAGTATACGATTCTTACGATTGGTGATGGACTGGTGTCACAGATCCCGTCTATGTTGATCTCTATTGCAACTGGTATATTGGTAACCAAAGGGGCAAAATCAAATAATATCGGGGATGTCATGATCGGACAGTTATTCCGCCTACCGAAAGTTATGTATATGGTTGGTGGAACATTGTGCTTTCTTGGTATTTTTACACCTCTTCGGAGTGAAGGAAGAATATTGATCTATCTGGCATTAGGATTAGGAATGATTGTATTGGGCAGATTGATCGAACATTCCAATGAAGTGGAGAATATCGAAGAAGAAGTGAAAGAGGAAGAAGTACAGGCAGATGAGATCCGAAGACATGAGAATGTCAATGCCCTGCTTCAGGTAGATCCAATCGAGTTAGAGTTTGGATATGGTATTATTCCACTTGCTGATGTGAATCAAGGTGGCGATCTGTTAGACCGGGTTGTTATGATAAGGCGGCAGATTGCATTGGAGTTAGGTGCTGTGGTACCGATTATCCGTTTGCGTGATAACATTCAGTTGAATCCAAACCAGTATATCATTAAGATCAAAGGAATACAGATTAGTGAAGGAGAGATTTTGTTTGATCACTATATGGCAATGAATCCGGGTTATGTAGAGGAGGAGATTACCGGTATTCCTACATTTGAACCGTCATTCCATCTGCCTGCGATCTGGATAACAGAAAGTCAGAGAGAACGTGCAGAATCCATGGGTTATACGGTAGTAGATCCGCCGTCCATTATTGCGACACATTTGACGGAAGTGATCAAGAGTCATTTGGATGAATTGCTGACAAGACAGGATGTTCAGAATCTGATCAATAACGTAAAAGAGAATAATACAACATTGATTGATGAATTGGTTCCAAAGCTGCTTGGAGTTGGTGAGATTCAGAAAGTATTACAGAATCTTTTGGCAGAAGGAATCTCAATCCGTGATCTGGTTACCATTTTTGAAACGCTTGCGGATTATGCTGCAACAACCAGAGATACCGATATCCTGACGGAATATGTACGACAACGATTGAAACGTGCGATCTCTAATACATATTTCTCTGACGGCGATATGACAACCGTGGTAACATTAGATCCGAAAGTGGAACAGGATATTATGAATTCGGTGAAACAGACGGAGCAGGGGGCTTATATCACATTAGATCCGGCGGTGACGAAGAAGATATTGAATTCAGTAGAGACTGAGATCAAGAAGTTAGAGGATCAGGGAAAAGCACCGATTATTATTACTTCTCCAATTGTGAGAATGTATTTTAAGAAGTTGACGAAGGATTATTTTAAAGATTTAATCGTGGTTTCGTATAACGAAATTGAGTCGGATGTAGAATTGCAATCAATAGGGGTGGTGACATACAATGATAATTAAAAAATATCAGGCAGGTACAGAAACAGAAGCAATTATGCTTGCAAAGGAAGATTTGGGAAAAGATGCGATTGTTATGAATATTAAGACGATCAAACCCAAGGGATTGTTTAAGATATTCCGTAAGACACAGGTAGAAGTAACAGCAGCTGTTGATGAGAACCAGGAGATTGAGAAGAAGTCAGAAAGCAAGACTACAGAACAGTTCAATTCACAGATCAGTGAGAAACTTCATCCGGACCAAAAGAAAGAGGATGAAGAGGCGAAGGCATTGAATGAGAAGTTAAACAGTCTTGCCAAACTATTAGAAGAACAGATCGAGCAGCAGAAGAAAGACGAAAGACCTTCCGATAAGAAAGAAGTAGTACAACAGAAAGAAAAGGCTGTTTCCGGGCAGAAAAAAGATGAAGAATCAGATAAAATATTAGAGTCGGATACGGAGAAGAAGGAACAGAAAGCATCTAAGGATGCGATTCGGAATAAGTCAATTGATCTGATCATGGAACAACTGACAGGAAATGAGGTGTCTTATACCTATGCCAAACAGATTGTGGACGAGATCACGCATACCGGCAACGTCAGGACGTTAGATGATATGTTGTCAGGGGTGTATCAGAAGATCATATTGAAATTAGGTCAGGTGCAGCCGATTGCAATGGAGAAAGAGGATAAGAAACCGAAGATCATTTTATTTATCGGACCGACCGGGGTTGGAAAGACGACGACTATTGCCAAACTTTCGTCGAAACTGATTTTAGAACAAAAGAAGAAACTTGCGATTCTTACAGCGGATACATATCGTATCTCGGCAGTAGAACAGATCAAGACTTATGCCAGCATTTTGTCGATTCCTGTCGAAGTGCTGTATGAAAGAGAAGAGGTAGAAGAAGTTCTTCCAAAGTACAAAGATTATGATTATATCCTTGTCGATACAGCAGGTCGTTCGCATAAGAACAAGGATCGTATGGATGATCTGAAAGAATTTATGGAAGGTTTTTCAAAATATAGTACCTCTGTATATCTGGTATTGAGCGCAACAACAAAGTATAAAGATCTTAAGAAAATTGTTTCGCTATATGAAGATATTTCAGATTGTAATCTCATTTTTACGAAATTAGATGAGACAGACGCGATAGGTAATATACTGAACATCAAATTGGATACGGGTATGGCATTATCTTATGTATCATATGGGCAGAATGTACCGGATGATATTGAGGTCATGAATCCTCAGGTGATTGCAAAACAGGTATTAGGAGGAGGAGATGGCTATGGATCAGGCAGATGAGTTACGCAGAAAAGTAGAACAGATGAAAGAACAGGCACCATCTTCTAGAGTAATTGCTGTAACAAGTGGTAAGGGTGGTGTTGGAAAGACGAGTATTTCTGTTAATCTGGCATTACAATTACAGAATCTTGGTAAGAAAGTGGTTATTATTGATGCGGATTTTGGACTGGCAAATGTAGAAGTCATGTTAGGAATCCGTCCGCAATATAATCTGGCAGATCTGATCTATGGAGGAAAATCCGTAGAAGAGATCATAACACAGGGGCCGAACGGAATAGGTTTCATATCTGGTGGATCCGGGGTACAGGATCTGGTGAATTTGGATAAACTCAGCTTGAAAAAACTGATTAGTAAGATGGTGAAATTAGACAGTATGTATGATGTGGTCATTATCGATACTGGTGCAGGTATTGCAGATTCTGTTATTGAATTTGTGATCAGTTCACCGGAAGTGCTGCTTGTCGTAACACCAGAACCGACATCTATAACAGATGCATATTCGTTATTGAAAGCAGTGAATCGTAAGAAGGATTTTGACCGGGAGGAAAAGTCGATCAAGGTTGTTACGAATCGTGTCAGTAACAAGGAAGAGGGAGAAGAAATTTTCGAAAAGATCAGTATTGTGGTATCCAAATTCCTGAATATCCAATTGGAGTATCTTGGATACATTCCACAAAACAACAGTATGTCTAGTTCGGTATTAGAACAGACCCCGGTGTTAATCCGGGAACCGGAGGGGGAGCCGGCCATGAGAATTAAAGGAATGTGTAATAAGTTATTAGATATTCCGGAAGTAGAGAAACCAAAAAGTGGAATTGCGAAGGTATTGCTAAGTTTCATTAAGTCTAAGAAAAATAACGGGTAAGAATATGGATGAGAGAATTCAGGTTGGAGACAAATTAGAACTAAAAAAGATTGAAAAGCGCTTATATGCAGATGCCGAGGATAAGATTTATGTGAGTCAGGTGTTGGATGAATCCGATAGAGGAAATCTGCTTGTATCAATGCCGATACAAGGTGGGCATGTTATTCCACTTGGAATGGATCAGGAATTCGTTGCAACTTTCTATACCAAAGCTGGATTGTTATCCTGCAAGGTAATCGTAACAGGACGTTACAAGAAGGGATCACTGTTTTTGCTGGAAATCCGGTTGAAAGGAGCCTTAGAGAAGATACAGAGAAGAGAGTTTTATCGCTTGGATTGCCGGATGGAAATGCAGTATCGTCTGGTTGATGATGAGGAACAAAAGTATATTGAAGATGGGCAGGCATATAATCCAGACGAGCTTGAAATTGAATGGAAGAAGGGCATTATGTTGGATTTGAGCGGTGGAGGAATCCGTTTTGTTTCTCCTTCTAAAGAGGAAAAGGGGGCTTTAATGGAGATACGGTTTGATATGGAATTGGATGGTGTGTCAGAAGTAGTATATGCATTAGCCAGGGTGTTACTTTCTGTGCAGAATGCCAATAACAATCAGATCTATGAGCAACGGGTTCAGTTCTATCGGATGGATCAGGCATTACAGGAACGGATTATCCATTATATTTTCCAGACGCAGCGGAGAAACCGGATGAAGGAACTTGGTCTGGAATGATGGTGACTATACACTTATGTGTAGGATGTATTTGATATAATAAGAAACATAAAGTATTGTTATAATATGAGGTGAAATTTATGGCAGACAGCAACAAAAGGAAACTTGTCATGATTGCCAGCTCTACGGGTGGACCGAAAGCACTTCATAAAGTGATTCCAGACCTTTCTGAACGTCTGGATGCACCGGTTGTTATTGTGCAGCATATGCCCAAAGGATTTACCAATACGTTAGCAGAACGCTTGAACAGTACAAGTACCATACCAGTTAGTGAAGTGGTGGATGGTCAGATGCTTGAAAAAGGTCATGTATACCTTGCCAAAGGTGGTAAGCATTTAGAACTTACACAAGACCGGAAAGGCAACCTGATATTCCGGGAGAATGAGCAGGAGCCTGTGAATGGCTTGAGACCGTGTGCGAATATTACATTTCATAGTTTGAATAATCTGTCACTGGATTATATTGTATGTGTTGTATTGACAGGTATGGGTGCGGATGGGTATCTAGGAGTGAAAGAGCTACATAAGAACAAGCAGATTTATACAATTGCACAAGACAGAGACTCTTGTGTTGTATATGGAATGCCAAAAGCGATTGTTGAGAATGGACTCGCAGACGTTGTGCTTCCATTAGATGATATTGGACAAGAAATTAATAGAAAAACGGGGGTGCGTTAAGATGGATTTAAGTCAATATCTTGAGATGTTTATCGATGAGACCAAAGAACATTTACAGAATCTGAATGATCAGGTACTTGTGTTAGAGGCAGAGCCGGATAATATTGATACCATTAATGAAATATTCCGTGCAGCTCACTCATTAAAAGGTATGGCAGGTACGATGGGATTTAAGCGGATGCAGAGATTAACTCATGATATGGAGAATGTTTTCTCTGAGATTCGTAACGGTAAGATGAGTGTAACACCGGATCTGGTAGATATCGTGTTTAAGTGTTTAGATGCGATTGAAGAATATCTGGATTGTATTATCAATACCTCTGATGAAGGGGAGAATGATAATGAAGAACTGATTAATATGTTGAACGCCTGTCTGAAAGCGGAAGGTGCACCAGAGGAGGCGAAGCCGGCACAACCGGAAGTGAAAGAAGAGACAAAGCCGGAAGAAGATGGCGATAAGCGCAAATTTTTACACATTGACATTGCAGATTTTGAAAAGAATGCAATTACAGAAGCCAAGGCAAAGAATATGAATGTGTTTGGTGTGACGGTCTATATTGATGAAAGTTGTATTCTGAAAGCAGCCAGAGCATTTTTGGTATTCAAGGGATTAGAGAATAAGGGAGAGATTATCAAGTCTGTACCAGGTGTGCAGGATATTGAGGATGAGAAGTTTGATTTTGATTTCTCTATGCTGATCATTTCAGATAAGTCATTAGAAGAAATTAAGAAGATCATTTCCAATGTATCAGAGATCAAGGAAGTGGTGATTGAGAATTATGAGATTCCGAACAATGTAGAGGTAGTCAGCTCTGTACAGAAAGAAGAAAAAGCACCTGAGAAGGAAGAAGTTAAGAAGAAAAAGGCTGCTCCGGCTAAGAGTGGCAAGCCGGTCGCTAATCGTTCTGTTCGTGTAGATATTGAGAAGCTTGATGTATTAATGAATCTGGTAAGTGAGCTGATCATTGCCAAGAATGGTTTAGTATCTGTCAGCAATCAGGAAGATAGCAAGACATCTATGCAGAGTTTCAATGAACAGATAGAGTATTTGGAGCGCATTACAACGAATCTGCATGAATCTGTTATGAAAGTTCGAATGGTGCCGATTGAAAGCGTTGTGAATCGATTCCCACGTATGATCCGTGATCTTTCTAAGAAGTTAGGAAAAGAGATGGAATTGATCATGACTGGTGAGGATACAGAACTTGATCGTACTGTTATTGATGAGATTGGAGATCCATTGATGCATATGCTTCGTAATTCAGCAGATCATGGATTGGAGCCAACGATTGAACGTCTGAAACTTGGTAAGCCACAAGTTGGTACGATTCAGCTGAATGCTTATCAGGATGGTAACAATGTAACGATTGAGGTTATTGATGATGGTGCTGGAATTGATGTTGAGAAGGTAAAAGCATCTGCTGTTAAGAAAGGAACAATTACAGAAGAACAAGCAGAGATGATGTCTGAGAAAGACGCCATCGATCTGTTATTCCGTCCGGCATTTTCTACCTCAGAAAAGATTACAGATGTATCAGGCCGTGGAGTTGGATTGGATGTTGTTAAGAACAAGATTGAAGGCTTAGGTGGCGATGTTGAGGTATCTACGAAGTTAGGAGAGGGAACCAAATTTACGGTTCGGTTACCGCTTACTCTTGCAATCATTCAGGCATTAATGGTAGAGGTACGACAGGAGAAGTATGCAATTCCTTTGAACTCTATTGTAACAATTGAAGATGTGTCTGTACATGATATTAAGTATGTGCAGCAGAAAGAGGTAATTAATTTACGAGGAACTGTCATTCCACTTGTTCGGTTAGATGAAGTATTGGATTGTTCTCCAAGAGAAGAAGAACCGGAGAATCTGGTTGTTGTAATTGTGAAGAAAGGTGATAAGCAAACTGGTCTTGTAATTGATAACCTGCTTGGACAACAGGAAATTGTTATTAAGCCACTTGGAAAATACATTAATATTCACAGAATGATCAGTGGTGCTACAATCTTAGGTGATGGTGAAGTAGCATTGATTATTGATTCGAATGCTTTAGTATAAGGAGGGGTTAGACATGGATGAGAATACAGTTGTTAATGAGTCAAAACAATATATTGTTGTTAAGTTAGATAATGAGCAGTATGGTATTGATATTACATTCATTGATAATATTGTTCGTATGCAGCAGATTACGAGAGTGCCAAAGGCACAGTCCTATTTTGCAGGTGTGATCAATCTTCGTGGAGAGATCATACCGGTAATGAGCCTTCGTGCCAAGTTTGGCTTGCCAGACAAAGAATATACTAATGCAACCAGAATTATTATTGTGAAACCGGAGAGCAATGCTAAGATTGGCGTTTTGGTAGATGAAGTCCGGGAAGTAGTTGCATTAGAAGAAGATAATATTGAGAAAGCTGTTTATGAAGAACAGGGTAGTAATTTATTAGGAGTTGGCAAATATAATGACACACTGATTTCATTGTTGAATATTCAGGGTGTGATTCAGGATTTGGATAATGCGTAGGTGATAGCATGAATGATCAGGAATTAAACAGCATGAAATTAGATGTGCTGCGGGAGATTGGTAATATTGGGGCCGGCAATGCGACAACAGCGTTATCGGTTATGTTGAATTCTGGACTGCGAGTGGAAGTACCAGTTGTCAAGATGTTAGATTTTGATGAGATTCCCGATATGATCGGAGGTCCGGATACAGTTGTTGCTGCGGTGCTTACTCATTTTACCGGAGAAGTAAGTGGCATGACGTTATTTGTGCTCGAGATGGAAGAGGCGAAGAATCTGGCAGGTACCATGCTTGGAAGAACATATGACGAGAATTTTACAGAATTTGATTATATGGATCGATCCGCGTTGAAAGAGATAGGCAATATATTAATGAGTTCTTATATTTCTTCTATTGGAACACTGACTAATTTGAAGTTTACAATTGCACCACCTGCTATTTGTGTGGATATGGCGGGGTCGGTGTTAAGCCTTCCAATCAGTGAGTTAGGTCAGGTTGGAGATAAAGCATTAATTATTGATTCAAAGTTTTTAGATAATGAGAGACCGATTAATGGATTCCTACTGTTTGTAACGGATGATGTATCATATGAGCATATATTTCAGGCATTAGGAATTGGGTGAAGTTATGGGTGAAGTAATCAAGGTAGGAATTGCAGATTGGAAATTATGCAAGAACCCGGATACCATTACTACAATTGGGTTAGGCTCTTGTGTAGGAATTGTCTTATATACAGCAACGGACGATAGTTGTGGCATGGTGCATATCATGCTGCCGTCTAGTAAGGAGATTAAGAATAATACCAATCGCGCAAAATTTGCAGACACAGGAATCGAAGATTTACTGAAAGCACTGGAAAAATGCGGGATTAAGAGACAGCAGCTTGTAGCTAAGATTGCAGGTGGAGCAGCGATGTTCCAGTTCTCAGGAAAGACAGATCTTGCCAGTGTTGGCGAACGTAATGTGAAGGCAGTCAAAGAAGTGCTTGCAGCATTTAAGATACCGATTGTAGCAGAGGATACAGGAAAAGATTACGGAAGAACAATTGTGTTTGATAATGTTGCGAAGAAGTTGACGATTCGAAGTGCCGGTAAGGGCGAGAAAGTTATATAGAATATAAGGAGATTCCAACATGAGATTGCAGTATATTAGGGCGTTTATTGTTCTGTTGGCTGGCTTAATTGCGTTAATTGTTAATATGTGCATGGGGAGACAGATTACAATTTCGCTGTTGATTGTTCTGATTGTGATCCTTATATTTTATGTAATTGGTACATTGGTGGTTGAGATTCTTCAAAAGGGAATGGATACATCCAATGATGAGAAAACGGATGCACAACAGGTGGAAGAGGAAGAGAACGAGCAGGACGATTCGGATAATGTGGATGATACACCAAGTGTTCATTTCGATGACGAGGATGAAGAAGAGGTATAATGCGTTCTGAACAGATAATGATAATATAGTATTGGAGTGTTTACAATGGAGGAGACCAGGAAAGACAAACTCTGGAAAGATTATATTAAAACCCGTTCTGAGAAATTACGGGAGCAGATTATTGTAGAATATGTTCCCTTGGTTAAGTTAGTAGCAGGACGACTGAATATGTATTTAGGGTATACAGTGGAATATGATGATCTGGTTGGGTATGGGATCTTTGGCTTAATTGATGCAATTGACAAATTTGATTATGGAAAAGGAATTAAGTTTGAGACATATGCAAGTTTACGGATACGTGGATCGATATTAGATCAGATCCGGAAGATGGATTGGATTCCCCGTTCTGTCAGACAGAAACAGAAACAGATGGAGAGTGCGATTACCAAGTTAGAGAAAGAAAAGGGTGCGAATGTCAAGGATAAAGATATTGCGCAAGAGTTGGGAATCTCGATAGAAGAGTATCGTAATTGGGAAGGATTGACTAATATTTCCAACATTGCTTCGTTAGACGAATTTATGGAGCAGGGAACGGAAAATGGTGTTAAAGAGTTCCGAAATACCGCATACGTCGAACCAGAAGATGCTGTTGACCGGGAAGAGGTCAAACAAATGTTGATGGCAGCATTGGATTTGTTGACAGAGAAAGAAAGAAAAGTTGTTTTATTATACTATTATGAAGATCTGACACTCAAAGAAGTGGCACAGGTTCTGGAAGTATCGGAATCGAGAATTTCTCAACTGCATTCAAAAGCGTTAGAGAAGATGAAGAAACAACTTGGAAAATATTTTGAGATATTAATGGGATAAGAGACAGTAAGGAGGTAGATCATATGAGATACACGAATGCGTATTTTCAGTTAGTGATCCGGGCGAATGGAGTATTTATCCGGATATATCCAGCGCAGGATAATGGTAAGCCAATTGTGATGCCGGAATTGATCCAATATCTTGAACAATGCGGAATTACCGAGTATGATATACCGAAACTGACCAAAGAAGTCTCTATGGCGAAAGAAATCAAGGAGATTTATGTTTCGTCTAATTTGATTACAGAAGTGGATGAAAAAGCAGCTGTTCGGGTTTCAGAGGACAAAATGTTAGCAGTTATTCGTTTTTATCCACCGTCAGAGAACGGAAAAAGGATGACAGAACGGGAAATCCTCAATGAACTGACCAGATATCGGATTCGTTATGGAATTTCTGAGAAGATAATTCGTGCATTTGTTGCAGGTCCCCAGTATTGCAGGGATATTCCAATTGCGAAGGGAACTGCGGTTATACAGGGAAAAGATGCAGTGATTCAATATATGTTTGAGACGGAGCCGACCTCTAAGCCAAAGTTATTAGAGGATGGAAGCGTAGATTTCCATGAACTGAATCTGTTTACTTCTGTGAAACAGGGAGAGTTATTGGCCAAGATGACTCCAGAAGTAGAAGGTACACCGGGAATGGATGTTTTCGGCAATAAGGTAATGCCTCTTAAGGTTAAGCGTGGAGTATTGAAATATGGTCGTAACATTGAGCTGTCTGAAGACAGAACAGAGATTTATTCTCAGGTTGATGGAGATGTGAAGTTAGAGGGGGATACGGTTTTTGTATCCAATACTTACCGGATTGCTGCGAATGTAGATCCGTCTACAGGTGATATTCATTATACAGGTAATGTGGTTATTCCGGGTAACGTGTGTGCGGGATTTACGGTAGAAGCTTCCGGGGATATAGAAGTAGACGGTGTTGTGGAAGGTGCTACTTTGATTGCAGGTGGTAATATTGTATTGAAACGTGGTGTGCAGGGCATGAACCGGTGTCTGTTACAGGCGGGAAATGATATCGTAGCCAAGTTCATTGAAAGCTGCACAGCAAAAGCTGGTCGAACAGTTAATGTTGGTTCTTGTCTGCATTCTAATGTGGATGCGGGAGAAAAGGTAATTGTCAGTGGACGAAAGGGCTTTGTGATCGGTGGTAATGTATCTGCAGGCAAACGAATAGAAGCGAGTGTTTTTGGCAATAAAATGAATACAGCAACAGAATTGAAAGTGGGAGTTGAGCCGGAAATCTTAGACCGTGTGAAAGAATTGAGTGTTTCAATCAAGACAAAACAGGATGAACTGCTGGAGAATAAGCAGATTTTAGAGACACTTCGCAAGAAGATGACAGAGGGAGTCAAGTTATTGCCTAATCAGCTTGTTGCAGCCAAACAGGCGGGTGAGCTGTTCAAACAGCTATCGGCTGATCTGGAGGCAGAGTCCAAAGAATATTTGGAATTGAAACAGACGATTGAGGAGAAGAAGGGTGGAAGAATTGTAGTGAATTATACAATCTATCCTGGGGTGTCTATTCATATTGCGAACCGTGTATATCCGGTGAAAGATGTGAGAAGCAGATGCCAGTTCCATTTAGATGGCGCAGATGTGGTGAGTATGTCGATATAGGAGGTCTTTTGGATGATACGACCAATTGAAATGCAGATGCTCCTGCCACGAACAGAGTCGGTTGGAACAGAGAAACATTTTGAAAATCGTCAGATTGTGAATGAGAATAATTTTGCAGCCAATGAAGTACAAAAAGAGGTGCAGCATAATAGTGAGACTGTGATCAAGAAGGATGCAAATCAGTTTGCGGAATACCAATATGATGCAAAAGAAGAAGGCAACGGAACTTATCAGGATTCCAGACGAAGACGGAGAAAGAAAGAGCAGTCGGAGGAAGAAGAAATGATAGCAGAAGCATCTGCACGGGATGAGAAGAAACAGCCAAGGATTAATATACAGATATAGACAGGAGTAGAAAATGACACCATTAATTGTAGCAATGATTATAATAGGAATTGTGTTTATTCTAGTAAGTTTTTTTGTTTCAGAGAAACTTACGAAGAAGGAATCGGACTTTAATATTGATCTGCTTACAGTAGACGATAATTATGAGTTTTCAGATCGTGAACTTAAGATCATTAAGAGAAAGATTGAAGATGTGATTGCCAATCAGGCAAAAGATATCTTGTATGAAACGAATGAATCCCTTTCGTCTATGGCAAATGAGAAGACAATGGCATTGGGAGATTATGCGGTTGCGGTTTGTGAACAGATTGAGAAGAACCACAAAGAAGTCATGTTTCTATATAGTATGTTAGATGACAAACAAAAAGAGATCATGAATACAGTTAAGAAGATTGATGAGACCAAGAAGCAATTAGAAGAGATTCTTGCAGGATATAAGGAAGATGTACGACAGATGCAACCGAAAGCAGCAATGCCGGTAACGTCTAACACAATTTCGGAATCTCCTGTAATGGATGAAAAGAAGAATGTCGAGTCAGATAAAAAAGCACAGAAGGTAGAGCAAGTGCCAGAGTCTGATTTAGAGGAAGAAAAGAGTGCATCAGAAGAAGATGTTTTTCAGGAATTAGATGCTGCGGATGACAGTTTAGAGGATACATTAGAAGAGGAATTTGAAGAAAATGCAAACTCCAATGATATCATTTTAGAGATGCACAGAAATGGTAACAGTATTATTGAGATTGCCAAACAGTTAGGGCTTGGTGTAGGCGAAGTGAAATTAGTGATTGATTTGTACCAGGGAGAGAAAGAATGAAATTCAGATATTTTTTAAGGGGAGTTGGAATTGGAATTGTATTTGCAACCATTATTTTCTCAGTTGCGTACCGGCAATCGGGTAATTCAAAGATGACAGACCAGCAGGTGATTGAGAGGGCTAAGAAATTGGGAATGGTTGAACCGAGCACGTCCATCAAAGATCTGCTAGATCATAATTCGTCGAAGACAGAAACTGAGACGGCGAGTGATTCTAAAACAGAGACTTTGCAGGTGAAGGAAGAAGATACGACGACGGAAGCAACGACAGAGGCTGCTACTGAGGTGACATCGGAGGAGAATACAGAACAACCGGTAGAGACAGTAGAGATTACAGTTGCAAGAGGATCTGCATCAGATACGGTATGTCAGCAGTTGAAGGATGCCGGAATGATAGAAGATGCATCCGAATTCGACAAATATCTGATCGACAACGGATACGCATCCAGAATCCGGGTAGGAACACATACTCTTACAAAAGGGATGGATTTTCATGCCATTGCGGAAGCAATTTCTGACCCTTTATAAGGCTTGATGCTAAGATTATTGAAATTCATACAAAAAAATACAAAAAATCCTTGTGGTATTTGTTTTCCTATGCTATAATACCACTCGGTAAAAATAAAACACAACGGTGGATTATCCGGAGTGGTGCAGATTTATAATCAAAGGACGCGTGTTATAGACCTGTTTCCGGACATGAGAAGTCGTTGGAAGACAAACCAGGAGGTATAATTATGAGCGTTATTTCAATGAAACAGTTATTGGAAGCCGGTGTACATTTTGGACACCAGACAAGAAGATGGAACCCTAAGATGGCTGAGTACATTTATACTGAGCGTAACGGAATCTACATCATTGACTTACAGAAGTCAGTTGGTAAGGTAGATGAAGCTTACGAAGCAATTAAGAAATGTGCTGCAGAGGGTGGCAAGATTTTATTCGTAGGTACTAAGAAGCAGGCTCAGGATTCTGTTAAGACAGAGGCTGAGAGATGCGGTATGTACTATGTTAACGAGAGATGGTTAGGTGGTATGCTTACGAACTGGAGAACAATCGAGACTCGTATCGCTACCTTGAAGAAGTATGAGAAGATGGAAGAGGACGGAACATTTGACGTACTTCCTAAGAAAGAGGTTATCAACATCAAGAAAGAGATGGATAAGCTTCAGAAGAACTTAGGTGGTATTAAGGAAATGGGCGGTGCTCCAGATATGATCTTTGTTGTAGATCCACGCAAAGAGAGAATTTGTATTCAGGAAGCTCATTCATTAGGAATTCCTTTGGTTGGTATCGCTGATACAAACTGTGATCCAGAAGAGTTAGATTATGTAATTCCTGGTAATGATGATGCAATTCGTGCAGTTAAGTTGATCGTTGCTAAGATGGCAGATGCTGTTATCGAAGCAAATCAGGGTATGGATGCTGAGACAGAAGAAGTTGCAGAAGAGGCAGCTACTGAGGAATAATAGCAATTGTGGAATAGAACGACGTATAGGCCGTTCTATTCCTTTGTATACTAAGAATATGGAGGACATTTGAGATGGCTATTACAGCAAGTATGGTAAAAGAGCTTCGTGAGATGACCGGAGCTGGTATGATGGATTGTAAGAAAGCACTTACTGAGTGTGATGGTAATATGGATGCAGCAGTAGAAGCACTTCGTAAGAGCGGTGCTGCTAAGGCTGAGAAGAAAGCAAGCAGAATTGCTGCTGAAGGTATTGCAAGAGCTGCTATTTCTGCAGATGCAAAGACAGGTGTTGTTGTTGAAGTTAACTCTGAGACAGATTTCGTTGCAAAGAACGAAGTATTCCAGACATTTGTTCAGGAGATTGCTGATCAGGCACTTGTTTCTTCATTGAATGGTGGCGACAACGGTGAGGATGTTGCAGCATTATTAGAAGAAAGCGGCTTGAAAGATGCACTTGTAGAAAAGACAGCTACGATCGGTGAGAAGTTATCTTTCCGTCGTTTTGAGAAAGTCACTGGCGATTGTGTAGTATCTTACTTACACGGTGGCGGACGTATTGGCGTATTGGTTGCTGGTGCAGGCGCTGCAGATGATTCTGTAAAAGAAGCACTTGGCAATGTTGCAATGCAGATTGCAGCTATGAACCCACAGTATATCTGTAGAGCGGATATCTCAGCAGATGAGATGGCTAAATTAAAAGAGATTACCATTGACAGTGCATTAAATGATCCTTTCTCACTTCCAAAGCCAATCTTACAGGGATTGCTTGATAAGGCTGTTAATGATAAGAAGTGGAGTGATGAGGATATCGCAATCTTCGAAGAGAAGAAGAGCAATATGAATTATCTTCCAAACTTCCTTTCAACAGAAGCTAAGAATACATTAGCAGAGTTAGCTATTGCTGACAAGGATGCTATTGTTGGTAATAAGATCTTCAATGGTCTTGTTGAGGGACGTATTTCTAAGCATGTAAAAGAGATCAGTCTTATGGATCAGACTTATGTTAAGGCTGAAGATGGTAAGCAGTCAGTTGCTAAGTATCTTGAGTCAGTTAGCAAGGATCTTAAAGTTGCTAAGTTCGTTCGCTTCGAAGTTGGTGAAGGTATGGAGAAGAAGAACGAAGATTTCGCAGCAGAAGTTGCAGCTCAGATGGGTAACTAATCTGTCGTAATAATAAAAGATAATAGAACCACAGGGATTGATGTGATCTCTGTGGTTTTTTTACTTTATAGGAAAATTTTTTGTTTGAGACTGTACAAGGAGTGAATGAGTATTTACCCATTGGTAATAATAGATAAGGAATTTTTGAAATTCTTGTATAATATGCATATTTACATTTATTCACAGTATGATATAATCAAGGTATTGAATGAGAACGATACCACATAAAAGAAAATGCTGACTTCTCATTATTTTTTAAAACAAGAGTGAGAACGATTACACATCGAAGGAGGTATGATTATGAATTATGGAAAAGCAGCATCAGAGGTTTTAACTCTGATCGGAGGAAAGGACAACATTGTATCTGCAGCGCATTGTGCAACCAGATTACGACTGGTTATTGCAGACAATGGCAAGTGTGATAAGACAGCACTTGAGAATGTAGAAGGGGTGAAAGGTGTTTTTGAGGCATCTGGACAGTTACAGATCATCTTTGGAACTGGAATTGTGAACAAGGTATATGATGCATTTATTGAACAGGCAGGGATTGCAGCTGGAACGAAAGAAGAGGTCAAGGCAGCAGCAACCAGCAAACAGAATGTATTTTTAAGAGCAATCAAGACATTGGGTGATGTATTTGTTCCAATCATTCCGGCAATTGTAGCAAGTGGATTATTGATGGGCCTTTTGGAAGGTCTTTGTAATGTATGGCCACAGATGGCACAGTCGGGAACCTATACGATCATTCATCTTTTTGCAAATGCAGCATTTACCTTCCTGCCAATTCTGATCGCGATCAGTGCGGCTAAGGTATTTGGCGGTAATCAGTTTCTTGGAGCTGTTATTGGTATGATCATGATCCATCCAGATCTGTTAAATGCATGGAGTGTAGCCGGAGCTGATTCTATACCAACTGCATCTGCGTGGTTTGGATTGTATGATATCAATTTGGTAGGTTATCAGGGACATGTAATTCCGGTTGTGATCGCAGTCTGGTTTATGTCTGCATTAGAGAAGAAACTACACAAGATTGTACCTGAGATCATTGATCTGTTTGTAACACCTTTGGTTACTGTATTAGTAACCGGTTATCTGACACTTACTATTTTTGGACCGATCTTCTCAGCAATTGAGAACGGTGTATTATCTGGTGTAGAATATCTGATCAATATTCCATTTGGAATCGGCGCTATGCTTTGTGGTGCGGTTTATGCGCCAACTGTTGTAGCAGGTGTACATCATATGTATAATGCATTGGAGGCAGGACTATTAAGTGCAAATGGAATTGATACCTGGATGCCGATTGCAACAGCAGCCAATGTAGCACAGGGAGCAGCCGCACTTGCAGTTGCTTTGAAGACAAAGAATCAGAAGACAAAGTCTATGGCATTACCAGCATCCTTATCCGCATTCTTAGGAATTACAGAGCCAGCCATCTTTGGTGTGAATATCCGTTACATGAAGCCATTTATCGCAGGTTGTATCGGTGGCGCGTGCGGAGCACTGGTTGCAGGAATTACAGGTGCAGGCTCCTCTGCATATGGAATTACCGGATTGTTTGGATTCCTCATTACAACAGATTGCACTGTGGCGTATTTGTTAGTTATGGTAGTTGCAGCAGTTGTAGCATTTAGCATTTCCTGGATGTTATACAGGGAGCCAAAGAAGCAGAATACGATCCAGAAGGAAGTAACTGTAAAGTCGGCAACAGAGCCGGATACCGTATATGCTCCGATCGAAGGTAAAGTGATAGCGCTTTCTGAAGTAAAGGATGAGACGTTTGCAGGAGAGGTTTTAGGAAAGGGCGCAGCGATTATTCCGGTAGATGGGAAAGTATACGCACCATTTGATGGAACAGTAACTACTGTATTTGACACGAAGCATGCGATTGGCATGACAAGCAGAGATGGTGTGGAAGTATTGATTCATGTCGGTATCAATACCGTTATGTTAAATGGAGAAGGTTATACATGTCATGTGGCAGAGGGGGATACCATCAAGGCAGGAACCCTGTTATTAGATGTAGACCTGAAGAAGTTACAGGATAGTGGCTATGATATTACAACACCGGTAATTGTAACGAATACTGATGATTTTGCTGGAATCCAGGTTATTAAGCTTGGTGATGTGAAATCAATGGATGCAATTGTTAAGATAGAACGATAAGAACAGGAGGTAGGAGATGAACGCAGCAGGTCAGAAGATGCGGGAACAGATTATACAGTTAGAACAACATATGGTTGATCCACAGGAATCGACCTTGCGGAATGGCTTTCATCTAATGGCGCCAACCGGATGGTTGAATGATCCGAATGGATTGTGCCAGTTGGGAGATCAGTATCATGTATTTTTTCAATATGCACCATATGATGCAAAAGGAAGCGGACCCAAAGGATGGGGGCATTACCGGACGAAGGACTGGTGTGAATTTGAATATATGCCAGTACCGCTTCTGCCGGATGAGGAATTTGACCGGAATGGTGTCTATTCCGGAAGCAGCTTCATTGATGACAAGGGCATGCATCTTTTCTATACCGGTAATGTGAAATTGCCGGGAGATCACGATTACACAACATCGGGAAGACTGGCTGATACGGTATTGGTAGAAAGTGCAGATGGTATTCATTTTGGTAAGAAACAGGTTGTGATCCATACTGCACAATATCCAGAGGGGTTGTCTTGTCATGTAAGAGATCCCAAAGTCTGGAAGGAGAATGGCTGGTATTATATGATCTTAGGAGCCAGAACCTTGCAGGACAAGGGAGAAGTGTTGATCTATCGTTCGGAAGATATGAAACAATGGCAATTATATAAGATTGCAACGACACAAGAGCCATTTGGATATATGTGGGAATGTCCAGATCTGCTTGCAATGCCGGAGGGACAGATTCTTTCGGTATCACCACAGGGATTACAAGCCCAGGAGGATCGATATCAGAATCAATATCAGACAGGATATTTTATTCTGCCAGATTGGATCACACATCACAGAGAAGATCAGGTCATAATAGATGAGAATCGTTTCCGTGAATGGGACAAGGGCTTTGACTTCTATGCTCCGCAGTCATTTGTAGATGGTCAGGGAAGGAGAATTCTGATTGGATGGGCAGGTATGCCAGATGCGGCTTATCAGAATCTGGAAACTGAGAGAGAAGGCTGGCAGCATTGTCTGACGGTTCCTAGAAGAATCACGCTGAGAACCAATCCGCATACTGGAAAACAGGAAGTCTATCAGGAGCCAATACCGGAATTAGAACAGCTTCGTACAGGTGAATGTATTACGGTAGCACAAAAGGAAACGGTATTTACATCCGAATATATGGATCTGTTATGTGACGGGTTACCAGATACTTTCGAGATTATAATTGCAGATGGTGTGAAGCTGCAATATCAGGATGGCTGGATTCAGTTATCACTGACAGAGGAATGCGGATGTGGCAGAGATATCCGTAAGACGAGAATCGAAGCGGTCAGCTCCTTGCGTATCTTAATTGATTCTTCTATACTAGAAATTTATCTCAATGATGGAGAGATGGTGTTTACAACCCGGTATTATAAGAAGGAACGAGGAATACGATTACAGGTATCATGTTTAGAGAGTACGATTCTGGCATATCCGATGCACGCAGTCAACATTCGTCCTTTTAATGAATGATAGGAATAGACGTTCTTTTGAAGAAAATGCTTGCATTTTCTGGAAAGTAGTGGTATTCTTACAAAGTAACATATTGACAGGCAAGAGAGTGGGCATATTGTCCACTCTCTTTACGTTGTAAGGCAGCGTGTTGCAGATGTTAGACAATTGCATATGGAAAGGGGTCATTTATGACTAAGAAACAGATTGAAACTACCTGTGAGGAATTAGTCCTTCCGATTATTGAGGAGAACGGATTTGAACTGGTAGATGTAGAGTATGTGAAAGAAGGCTCGAATTATTATCTGCGTGTCTATGCGGATAAGCCAGGTGGAATCACGATCGATGATTGTGTTCTTGTAAGCCGGGCACTGAATCCGAAGCTGGATGCATATGAGAAGGAATTCAAGGATGCTTATATTTTAGAGGTTAGCTCTCCGGGATTGCTGCGTCCATTGAAGAAGGATAAGGATTTTGCAAGGAATCTTGGAAAGATGGTGGAGATTAAGTTATTTAAGCCGCTTGCAGACAATAAAGTGAAAGAATTTGAGGCAGAACTCAAAGAGTTTGATGACAAGAATATTACAGTTATTATGGAAGATGATCAAGAGGTACAGATTGAACGTAGTAACTTAGCATTGATTAGATTAGCATTTGAATTTTAGAATATTGAAGGAGGAATCAGAAAAATGTCAGAATTAATGCTTGCATTAGAGCAGATTGAGAAGGAGAAAGGAATTTCAAAAGATGTAATTATCGAAGCAATTGAGAAATCATTGTTAGATGCCTGTAAGAAGGATTTCGGTAAGAGCGAGAACGTAACCGTGAATATGGATCGGGAGACTGGAGCAATTGAAGTATATGCGGCTAAGACTGTTGTAGATGTAGTAGAGGATGATGCAACAGAGATTTCTTTAGAGAAGGCTTTGATGATCAGTTCAAAGTATGCGGTTGGTGATATTGTGAATGTAGAGATCACTCCTAAGAATTTCGGACGGATCGCAGCACAGCAGGCAAGAAGTGTTATCGTGCAGACGATCAAAGAGGAAGAGAAGAAGGCATTATTTGATCATTTCTACTGCAAAGAGAAAGATGTAGTTACCGGTGTAGTACAGCGCTATGTAGGTAAGAATATCTCTGTCAGCTTAGACGATAAGATGGATGCTCTCTTGATGGAGAATGAGCAGGTTAAGTCAGAGCATTATCGTCCAACGGATCGTATTAAGCTCTACATCGTAGAAGTGAAAGAGACAAATAAGGGTCCAAAGGTTATCGTATCCCGTACACATCCAGAGCTTGTAAAGAGGTTATTTGAGAAGGAAGTAACGGAAGTTGCAGATGGAACAGTTGAGATCAAGTCTATCTCAAGAGAGGCTGGTTCCCGTTCTAAGATTGCAGTTTGGTCAAATGATCCGAATGTAGATCCGGTTGGTGCATGTGTTGGTATGAATGGTACCCGCGTGAATAATATTGTAGACGATCTGAAAGGAGAAAAGATCGACATTATTAATTGGAGTGAAGATCCAGCAACCTTTATTGAGAATGCGTTAAGTCCATCCAAGGTTGTTTCTGTTCAGGTTGACGAAGAAGATAAGAGTGCAAGAGTTGTTGTTCCAGATTATCAGTTGTCTTTAGCAATCGGTAAAGAAGGCCAGAATGCAAGACTTGCAGCACGTCTGACGGGTTATAAGATTGATATCAAGAGCGAGTCTCAGGCAAGAGAGGCTTATGGATATGATGATTATGACGAGGATTACGATCAGAATGAGGATTATGACGATAATTATGATTCTTATGATGAGGAAGATAATTACTCAGAGGAAGAGTATGCAGATGGGAATGATATGGATGAGAATGCTTAATATGGCATAATCCGCTTATTATCTGCGTAAGCTTGTAAGATAGAGAATGGATTGTGAAGAGATTGGATGTGATAGAATGGCAAAGAAAACACCGCTTCGAAAATGTGTCGGGTGTGGTGAGATGATCGCAAAGAAGGATATGCTTCGGGTGATTAAGACAAAAGACAACGAGATTAAATTGGATCCGACCGGGAAAGAGAATGGTCGCGGTGCCTATTTGCATTTGAACCGCGAATGCCTGGAAAAAGCTATGAAATCAAAAGGCTTGGAACGATCCTTTAAGATGTCCATTGGCACGGATGTTTATGAACAATTAGAAAAGGAGCTGATGGCAATTGAAACAGAATAACAAAGCATTGTCTATGTTATCCTTGGCAACCAAAGCGGGTAAGACGGTGACTGGTGAATTTTCAACGGAGAAAGCAGTCAAAGAAGGAAAGGCGTATTTAGTCGTTGTGGCACAGGATGCATCCGATAATACGAAGAAGAAGTTTCAGAATATGTGTGAATACTACCATGTAACTATGAAGGTATTTTCAGATAAGGTAGCACTTGGAAATGCCTGTGGCAAAGAATTTCGCGCATCCTTGGCGGTTACAGATCAGGGGCTTGCAAAGGCGGCTGTAAAGCATATGGATGAAGGCGAAAGTATGGAGGTGTAACGATTTGGCAAAAATCAGAGTATATGAATTAGCAAAAAGTTTAAATAAAGACAGCAAAGAGGTTCTTGAGATACTAAAGAAGAACGGTGTTGAGGTAAAGAACCATATGAGTTCTGTATCGGATGAAGATGCAGGTAAAGTAAGAGCAAGATTTGCAGGTAAGCCGGCGCAATCAGCACCAGCGAAACCAGAAAGCAAACCGGCTGTTCAGGCGAAGCCGGCACCAGCTCCTGTAAAACAGGAAACAAAGGCGGAACCGGTAAGAAGTTCGGAGCAGAATAATCGCCCACAGAACGATAATCGTCCGCAGGGAGACCGCAACGGCCGCCCACAGGGAGATCGAAGAGACTTTAACGGCAACCGTCCACAGGGAGATCGCAATGGTCGTCCACAGGGAGACAGAAGAGACTTTAACGGCAACCGTCCACAGGGAGATCGTAATGGTCGCCCACAACGGGACAGAAGAGATTTTAATGGTAACCGCCCACAGGGAGATCGCAATGGTCGTCCACAGGGAGACAGAAGAGACTTTAATGGTAACCGCCCACAGGGAGATCGTAATGGTCGTCTACAGGGAGACAGAAGAGACTTTAATGGTAACCGTCCACAGGGAGATCGCAATGGTCGTCCACAGGGAGACAGAAGAGATTTTAATGGCAATAATCGTGGTGGCTATAACAATGGACGTCCGAATGCAAACGGTGGCAATCAGCGCCGTGATGGAAGAAGGGATGAGAAGATTTCTATTCCTGCACCAATGGATCGTGCCTCTATGGATCGTGACCGTATGGATCGTCACAAAGATAAGAAAGAACGGGATAAGAGTTCTTTATACGAGGATGGCGATAGCAGAAAGAGAAACCGTAAAAAGAATGAGCATTTTACGGTAAAAGGAACGAAGGCAGTGAATAAGCCAGTACAGAAACCAAAGCCAAAGGAGCCAGAAGAACCAGTGATTCGTACAATTGAACTTCCTGAAGTCTTGACTGTTCAGGAACTTGCAGATAAAGTGAAGACTCCAGTATCTCAGTTGATTAAGAAGTTGTTCTTAGCAGGAGAGATGGTGACTGTTAATACCGATCTTGATTTTGAAAAAGCAGCAGAGATCGCATTAGAGTATAACTGCATTGCAGAGGAAGAAGTTAAGGTTGATGTGATCGAAGAGATGCTCAAGGAAGAGGAAGAGGATGAGTCTTTATTAGTAGAGCGTCCACCAGTTGTCTGTGTTATGGGTCATGTTGATCATGGTAAGACATCCCTTTTGGATGCAATCCGGGAGACTTCTGTTACATCCGGTGAGGCTGGTGGTATCACACAGCATATCGGTGCGTACACAGTAGATGTGAATGGTCAGCAGATCACTTTCTTGGATACACCTGGACATGAGGCATTTACGGCTATGCGTATGCGTGGTGCACAGTCAACGGATATCGCAATCTTAGTTGTTGCTGCGGATGATGGTGTTATGCCACAGACAGTGGAAGCAATCAACCATGCCAAGGCTGCCGGTATCGAGATCATTGTTGCTGTGAATAAGATTGATAAGGAAAGCGCAAATGTAGAGCGTGTAAAACAGGAATTAGTAGAGTATGAGCTGATTGCAGAAGACTGGGGCGGTTCTACCGTATTCTGTCCGGTATCTGCGCATACAAAGGAAGGTATTGACAACTTATTGGAAATGATCCTTCTGACAGCAGAAGTGTTAGAGTTAAAGGCTAATCCGAACCGTAAGGCACGTGGTATTGTCATCGAGGCAGAGTTAGACAAGGGACGTGGTCCGGTTGCAACAATCTTAGTACAGAAAGGTACTTTGAAAGTTGGAGATACGATTACGGTCGGCAGTGCATATGGTAGAGTCCGTGCTATGCTGAATGATAAGGGACAGAATGTGAAGGAGGCAGGTCCTTCCCAGCCAGTTGAGATTCTTGGTCTGAATGGTGTTCCTGCCGCAGGTGAGATCTTTGTTGCAACGAAGAATGAGAAAGAAGCACGTTCTATGGCTGAGACTTACATTGCATGTGACAAAGAGAAACTTCTTGCAGAGACAAAGGCAAAGATGTCATTAGATGATCTGTTCTCTCAGATTCAGGCAGGTAATGTCAAAGAGCTTAACTTAGTCGTTAAGGCAGATGTACAGGGTTCCGTGGAGGCTGTTAAGCAGAGTCTGTTGAAACTTTCCAATGAGGAGGTTGTTATTAAGGTAATTCATGCCGGTGTTGGTGCAATCAACGAGTCAGATGTTATCTTAGCTTCTGCATCGAATGCAATCATTATTGGATTTAATGTACGTCCAGATGCACAGGCAAAGGATGTTGCAGAACGTGAGAAAGTAGATTTAAGATTATATAAGGTTATTTATAACGCAATTGAGGATATTGAGGCAGCCATGAAGGGTATGTTAGATCCTGTATATGAAGAGCAGGTAACAGGTCATCTGGTTGTTCGTCAGACATTTAAGGCTTCAGGTGTTGGTACGATTGCCGGATGTTTCGTGTTGGATGGTATTATCCGCAAGAAATCCAGCGTGCGTATTACCAGAGATGGTGAGCAGATCTATGAAGGTCCATTGGCATCCCTTAAGAGATTTAAGGATGATGTGAAGGAAGTAAAGAATGGTTTCGAGTGTGGTATTGTTCTTGAAAACTTCAACGATCTGAAAGAAGATGACCAGATCGAAGCTTATGAAATGGTGGAAGTGCCTCGTTAGACTAGAGTGTAGAACAGATTGGAGAGTATATGAGACGCACAAGTATTAAGAATACAAGAATTAATGGGGAAGTACAGAAAGAATTGTCAAGAATTATCAGCCGGGAGATCAAAGATCCACGGATTCATGCGATGACTTCTGTTACCCAGGTTATGGTCACCCCGGATCTCAAAGAATGTAAAGCTTACATTTCTGTATTAGGGGATGAGCAGGCAAAAGCAGATACGTTAGCGGGTCTTAAAAGTGCTTCCGGATATATCCGGAAGGAACTTGCCCGCAGCATTAATTTAAGAAATACCCCGGAAATCAGTTTTTATATGGATGAGTCGATTGAATATGCAATCAATATGTCAAAGAAGATAGATGATGTAATGAGTCATGATATGGCAGCTCATCCGGAAGAGGAAGATTCAGACGAGGAGTAGAATGAACGATTTTATTAAGGAAATAGAAAAAGCGAAGGATATTGTGATTCTGGGACATATGCGCCCGGATGGGGATTGTGTTGGTTCCTGTTTAGGTATTTATAATTATGTATTAGATAACTACCCGGACAAACAGGTGGATATCTATTTAGATGCATTTAAACAGGAATTTATGTTCCTGCATGGAGCAGATCAGATATTGCACGAGAAAAAGGATCAGACTTATGACCTTTGTATTTCTATGGACAGTGGTGATCTGGACCGTCATGGAGATTTTGTGACATATTACGATACCGCAAAACGAACCATGTGTATCGATCATCATATAAGCAATCAGGGATTTGGAGATGTCTGTTTTCTGAAGACGGAATGCAGTGCAGCCGCCGAAGTGGTATATACGTTGTTGGAAGAAGATAAGATATCGCAGCAATGCGCAGAATGTCTGTATCTTGGTATTGTACATGACACAGGAGTGTTTAAATATTCTAATACAACGAGACAGACGATGGAGATTGCAGGACGTCTGATTGAGAAGGGTGCCAGAAGCCAGTTGGTGATTGATGGAACTTTCTACCAGAAGACGTTTAAACAGAATAAGATGCTTGCCAAAGCATTAGATGCTGCATTTTTGATGTTTGATGGCAAAGTAATCGTGTCATGTTTGGAAAAGGACGTATTTGACGAGCAGAATGCAACCAACTTAGATACAGATGGTGTCGTAGATGCCCTGCGTATTACAGAAGGTGTTGAATGTGCTTTGTGGATGTATGAGTATCCGAAAAAAGGAACCTTTAAATGTTCGTTGCGTTCGAATGAGATTGTGAATGTCAGCATGATCGCAGGATCACTTGGAGGTGGTGGACATGTACGTGCTGCTGGCTGTGAAGTAGAAGGCGACAAGGACACGATCATTTTGAAAGTAACGGATATGATCAAAGCACAGTTAGATCATGCCGAAGCGGAATAATGATTTCAAGAGCGAAAGAATAGAGGATGGGCAAGAATGTTTGACGGTGTGATTAATATATACAAAGAAAAAGGATTTACTTCATTTGATGTTGTTGCAAAGCTTCGTGGTATCCTGAAACAGAAGAAGATTGGTCATACCGGGACATTAGATCCGGATGCGGAAGGTGTCTTAGTTGTGTGTTTAGGGAAAGCAACCAAGTTATGTGATGTTTTGACAGATAAGAACAAATGCTATGAAGCGACCATGCAGCTTGGAGTGACAACAGATACTGAGGATAGCTCCGGAACGGTGCAATCTAAGAGTGATGTTACAGTATCGGAGGAACTGGTTCAGGAGGTAATCTTATCTTTTGTGGGAGAATATGACCAGATTCCGCCGATGTATTCTGCGATTAAGGTAAATGGTAAGAAGCTGTATGAGTTGGCAAGGCAGGGAAAGGTGATTGAACGGGAGCCGAGAAGAGTCACAGTGCATGAGATTCAGATTGAATCAATCGACCTTCCATATGTAAGATTTATGGTTAGCTGTAGTAAAGGTACTTATATTCGAAGTCTCTGCCGGGATATTGGTGCAAAGCTTGGCTGCGGAGCAATTATGGAATCTTTAGTCCGAACCGAGGTTAATGCAGAGGAATCGGGAGCAGTTTTTACGTTAGATGAGGCTATGAAGTTATCGGAGGTGGAACAGGCAGTTGCAGATGGAACGCTTTCTTCCCATATACTTCCGATTGATCAGATGTTTCCACATCTGTTACACTATACGGTGACGGATGCTGCAAATAGCAGATTGTTGAATGGAAATCTGTTAAGCAGGCAGGATTTTACAGAGGCGGTTGCCGATCCGGCGGATGGGGAACAGACGCTTATTTATGATAAAGATGGTATGTTTAAAGCAATATATCGATATCAGAAGGATAGTGGTGTCTGGAAAGCAGATAAGATGTTTCTGTGAAAGGCAAACATAACGGGCTTAGTTAGAACAGATAAAGGATATTAGGACAGCATGATATATTTACGGGATGAGGAAGCAAGACAATTTCATACACAGGGAACGGCAATTGCACTTGGCAAGTTTGATGGAATTCATCTAGGACATCAGATGTTGATGGATGGATTACGGAGGGAAAAGCAATTCGGTAGAATCGCATTAGTATTTACCTTTGGTAATGTTCCAAGTTCAGTATTAGGTGGACGGGTGCATAAGAGTATCTATACGCAGGTGGAAAAGGCACATTATTTTGAAGAATTAGGAATGGATGTGGTGTTAGATTATCCTTTTACGAGAGAATTTGCTGCTCTTTCACCAGAAGAATTTGTTGTGCAGTGTCTGGTAAGACAATTAGGTGTGCAGGCGGTTTATGTTGGAGAAGATTTTCATTTTGGAAAGGGAAGAAGTGGAAATGTAGCATTATTACAGGCATTAGGTGAACAATATCATTTTGAAGTGCATGCGATACCGAAGAAGACGCTGCATGGTAAGGTGGTGAGTTCCACAACTATCCGGGATATGTTGGAATCGCATTTTTATGTGGCAAATGAAATGCTCGGAAATCCGTATTTTGTGTATGGAGAAGTAGTGCATGGGCAGCATTTAGGGCATACGATTGGTTTTCCTACCCTGAATCAGAGGATTTCCCAGCAGAAGATCATTCCGGCATATGGTGTCTATGCAAGCCGGGTACTCATTGATAGCGTTGCTTACAAGGGAATTAGTAATTTAGGTAAGAAACCGACGGTAGATGGAATTCATCAGGTTGGATTAGAGACGCATCTGTTAGATTATACAGGGGATCTGTATGGTCGATGCCTGAAGACAGAATTACTGTATTTCATTCGCCCGGAAGAAAAATTTGCAAATGTGGATGTCTTGAAAAAACAGATCCATACGGACATCCAGCTGATGCTAGAACAGGAGTCGGATGGTAAATTTTTCAGAAAATAAGAGTAAGTACAACCGATATGATTGATTTTTAATAAAAAAGAAGGAATGTCAAGAAAAAAGACTTGACATTCCTTTTGTCTTTCTGTATACTAACGAATGTTGATGTAAAGAGAATTTACTTTACAAGGAAGGAAACAGATGGAAAAGATCGTCAGACAAGCATTGTTGTATGATTTTTATGGTGAGCTTTTAACGGAGCATCAGAAGTCGGTCTATTCTGATATTGTATTGAATGATTTATCCTATTCCGAAGTGGCAAGAGACGAAGGAATCAGCCGTCAGGGTGTCTATGATCTTGTGAAACGATGTGATAAGATCTTGGAAGAATATGAGAGTAAGCTTTTGTTAGTCGAGAAGTTTCTTGATACGAAGGAGCGGGTAAGCAAGATACATGAATTGGCAACGGATCTGAAAGGGATGACACAGAGTCCGGATCTTCAGGAGAAGATCAATCAGATCGAAGAGATATCCAAAGCAATTTATGAAAGTTATTGATATAGACAGCAGGTTCTGTCCGGAGGTAAAGTATGGCATTTGAAAGTTTATCAGATAAATTACAGAATGCATTTAAGAAGTTAAGAAGTAAGGGCTCTTTGACGGAAGCGGATGTCAAAGAAGCAATGAAAGAAGTGAAACGTGCACTATTAGAGGCGGATGTTAACTTCAAAGTAGTGAAGCAGTTCATCAATGCTGTCAGTGAACGTGCTGTTGGAGAAGATGTACTCAAAGGTTTGAATCCGGGACAGATGGTCATTAAGATCGTGAAGGAAGAGATGGATAAGCTGATGGGCTCTGAGACAGAAGAGATTAAGCTTCTTCCTTCGAATGAAGTAACTGTGATTATGATGTGCGGTCTTCAGGGTGCTGGTAAGACAACCACAGTTGCAAAGTTAGCTGGTAAGTACAAGGAACGGGGTAAGAAGTGTTTACTGACTGCCTGTGATGTGTATCGCCCGGCTGCAATCAAACAGTTGGAGATTAACGGCGAGAAGCAGGGTGTTCCGGTATTTACAATGGGAACACAGAATTCGCCAGTAGATATAGCCAAAGCTGCGGTAGAACATGCAGCGAAGAATAACATTCAGATCGTATTCTTAGATACAGCCGGTCGTCTTCATGTGGATGAATCCATGATGGAGGAGTTACAGGAGATTAAGAACAATGTAGCGGTTACGTATACGATCTTAACCGTGGATGCCATGACGGGTCAGGATGCGGTGAATGTGGCAACAAGCTTTAATGATCAGATAGGAATTGATGGTGTAATCCTTACGAAGTTAGATGGTGACACCCGTGGTGGTGCGGCACTTTCTATCCGGGCAGTAACCGGTAAGCCGATCTATTATGTAGGTATGGGCGAGAAGTTATCTGACTTAGAGCAGTTCTATCCGTCAAGAATGGCAAGCCGTATTCTTGGTATGGGAGATGTAGAATCCCTGATCGAGAAGGCACAGAATGCCATGGATGAAGAGAAAGCAAGAGAAATGGAACAGAAGATGAAGAAAGCATCTTTTGATTTCAATGACTTTTTAGATAGTTTAGCTCAGATGGAGAAGATGGGAAGTATGCAGGATATGCTTTCTATGATTCCGGGAATGGGCAATCAGCTTAAGAATGTGGAGATTGATGAGAAGCAGATGAATCGTCCGAAAGCGATCATTTTGTCAATGACAAAAGAGGAACGGTCGAATCCGGCAATTATCAATCCAAGCCGTAAGCGCCGAATTGCGGCAGGTGCTGGTGTGGATATCAGCGAAGTGAACCGCCTGATCAAGCAGTTTGATCAGATGAAGAAGATGATGAAACAGATGTCTGGTATGATGGGCGGCAAGCGTGGCAGACGATTCCGAATGCCATTTGGGTTCTAATGGATGTACAAACCAATATGGTTTAGACATATAAGTTATAGCAGTACATGTATGTACAGAATATGAAGGAGGTGAAACAAGACAATGGCAGTTAAGATGAGATTAAAGAGAATGGGATATAAGAGACATCCTTTCTATAGAGTAATTGTAGCAGATGCACGTTCTCCAAGAGATGGTAGATTCATCGAAGAAATCGGTACTTACGATCCTAATCAGGAGCCAAGCGTAGTTAAGATTGACGAAGAATTAGCAAAGAAGTGGTTAGCTAACGGTGCTCAGCCAACAGATACAGTTGCTAAGCTTTTAAAGCAGGCTGGTATTGAGAAGTAGGACTTGGGAGGTTGTTCGTAGATGAAAGAATTGGTAGAAATAATAGCAAAGTCCCTAGTTGATCACCCAGAGGATGTTGAGGTAATCGAGACCTCCAAAGATGACGCCATTTATGTTGAGCTTAAGGTTGCCCAGGAAGATATGGGTAAAGTAATCGGTAAGCAGGGTAGAATTGCAAAGTCTATCCGTACAGTTGTGAAAGCAGCTGCTTCAAAGGGTGATAAGAAGGTAATTGTTGATATCAAGTAGTGATATCATGTCTCGTGGAAGGGTTGTCACACATTTGTGTGATTATCCTTCCATTTTTTCGAATTAGAAGAAAGATACATGGATTGTGGAAAGGAAAATAAATGGAAGATTTATTACAAGTAGGAGTGATCACTTCAACGCATGGGGTATGCGGAGAGGTGAAGGTGTTTCCGACAACGGATGATAATGCAAGATTTAAGCAGTTGAAGGAATGTTATGTGGAATATAAGAACGAGATGCAGCCTGTCAAAGTACAGGGCGTCAAGTTTTTTAAGAATATGGTGATACTGAAGTTTGATGGAATTGATAATATCAATGACGTAGAGAAATACAGACAGTGCAAGTTATTTGTCGACCGGAAACATGCCGTTGCATTGGAAGAGGATGAGTATTTTATGACGGATCTCATTGGATTGCAGGTAGAGAAGGAAGACGGAACAGAACTTGGTACATTAACAGAGATCATTCCGACCGGGGCAAATGATGTCTATGTTGTTACCGGTCAGGAGAAGAAGGAATGGTTATTCCCGGCAATCAAGGAATGTATTGTGAAGATTGACATAGAAGCTGGTAAGATGGTTGTCCGCATGATGAAAGGGATGGAGGAATAAGATGCATTTTCATATATTGACATTATTTCCAGAGATGGTAATGGATGGATTAGGAACTTCTATCACAGGACGGGCAATGAAGAAAGGGACGATATCGGTGGATGCGATCAATATCCGGGATTATGCACAGAATAAGCACGGTCAGGTAGATGATTATCCGTATGGTGGAGGAGCCGGTATGGTCATGCAGCCGGGACCGGTGTACCGTGCATATGAGGCAGTAAAAGAACAGATTGAGGAGCGTAAGAAATTACAATGTACGGTTCTTGATGAGAATGAGACAGTGGAAGATACTACAGCAGACAAAGGAAGACGACTGCGGGTGGTATATATGACACCCCAGGGAAAGGTGTTTAATCAGGAGATTGCAAGGGAGTTGGCACAGGAAGAAGATCTGGTATTGCTCTGCGGACATTATGAAGGCATTGATGAGCGTGTATTAGAGCGTATCGTAACAGACAACATATCGATAGGGGATTATGTCCTGACCGGTGGGGAATTACCGGCTATGGTAGTGATCGATGCAGTATCCCGTATGGTTCCGGGTGTACTGCACAATGATGTCAGTGCGGAATTTGAGACGTTTCATGAGAATCTGTTAGAATATCCGCAGTATACAAGACCAGAGGAATTTATGGGTGAGCGGGTGCCGGATGTACTGCTTAGCGGACATCATAAGAATATTGAAGCGTGGAGAAGAGAGCAGTCGATTGCACGTACGAAGGAACGCCGGCCGGATCTTTGGGAGAAGAACCAACAGGCGAATTCGTAGAATCAGGAATATGGATTCTATAGATGGGATGACAATTGCAGAAATATATTTCGGAAAGGGGAGAGCAATTTATGGAGATAGGTGGTTATGGTTACGAGAAGCCGGAATATGTGCGTTTAGCAGAGCAGATCTATCAATGTAAGAATGATAAGGAAGCACTGGAATTAGAACTGAATAATACGCGGTTTCATTATGATTACATTAAAAAACGAAAAGGTCTGGTCAAGCATGAAGTGGTGTTTCGTATGATCTATATTATTGTATTAGCGGTATTCTTATATATATGCATGAACTCTTTTTTTATTTTTGCGACACCTTTTGTACTATATGGGGAATGGAAGCTGATTACAAGAGAATGTAAGATGCTTTTTATGCTTTCCTATAACTGGAAACCGGAGCATATGAGATGGATTGCCGAACATTTTGATATCGATACATTTCAGAATGATACAATACGGACAGAGAAGAAGATAGAGGCATTAGAGTCTCAGATTGCGGTTTGCGAGAAGAAACTTCAGACATTAAATAAAAGCAGAGAAGATCTGATTCGTCAGAGACAACAGCAGGAAGATGTGCTTCGAAAGTATGGGGTACTGTATGATACAGATCCTAAGAAACAGAATAGTAAGTTCAGTCTGAAGGAAGAGGATAGCTGGGTCAATGATATACAGGAATTAGATGAATATTACAGAAAAGAAGAAGGATATCTGAAACAGTTGATCTCACATGTAGATAATACGATTGAGAGATATAACAAGGAGATCACGGAAATTGACCAGCAGTTTGATACAGCAAAGAAACTGCTTATATTTGCAGCAATTATATTTGTGCTGATCGTAGTGTTGCAGAATGCATTACATGGTGTTGCGTATACGATATCGAGTATCGTATGTGTGATCATAAGTATGATTGCCATCTTGTATTTAGAGCGTAGATGCAAGCAGCCGATTCTTGCATATCTGGTAGAACAGAATAAGCCGATCGTTGCAGATTATGCATTTACACATGGACTGGTTCCGGTTGCTGAAAAACGTCGGGAATACATTGAGAACAAAGAAAAGTACGAAAAAGAGTTGGCGGAAGTACAGAAGAAACGTCGGGAATTGGATCAGTAACCGGATAGCTGGAATGAAAATGTATTTCTTGGGCGATATTTTCAAAAAAAGCCTTGCAATTTTATAGGCTATATGGTACATTAAGTAGGTTGTAATTTCTTTCATGGAAAGAATTGCATATATTTTGGATGGTCCTCTGCGAGTTTTTTAAAACGCACCCTTCTGAATTTGGTGCAACCCTTGCAAGAACGTCTTATATTCTAAGGAGGTTCGTGATGAACGATATTATTAAGAACATTGAAGCTGCTCAGTTGAAAGCAGAAGTTGCAGACTTCAAGGTAGGAGATACAGTTAAGGTATCTGCTAAGGTAAAAGAAGGAAACAGAGAAAGAATTCAGGTATTCGAGGGAACAGTTATTAAGCGTCAGGGCGGTAGCAACCGTGAGACATTTACCGTTCGTAAGAATTCTAACGGCGTTGGTGTTGAGAAGACATGGCCATTACATTCTCCAATCGTAGAGAAGATCGAGGTTGTTAGACATGGTAAGGCTAGACGTGCTAAATTATACTACTTACGTGATAGAGTAGGTAAGGCAGCAAGAGTAAAAGAATTAGTAAAATAATCTTTTCAGAATGAAGGGCTGGAGTATTTACTTACTCTAGCCTTTTGTTCTATTATGAGTTAGGAGGACTGTATGAGACGGCGCAGAAGATACCGGAGCAGCTATGACCGGGAAGAATTTGATGTGAAAGATTTCCTGTCAGAAGCAGGGCATTGGGCAATCTCTATTTTTGTTGTTGTGATTTTGGCGTATAGTATTGTGACGTTCGGAATGCAGACCGTTACGATGATCGGTCAGAGTATGAATCCTGCATTGTCGAGTCAGGATGTATTACTTCTTAATAAAGCAGCATATACATTTGGCAGCCCGAAACGTTATGATATTGTAGCATTTAAGTTGAAGGATGATTCGGATGGTTATTTTACGATTAAGAGAATTGTAGGTCTTCCGGGAGAGACTGTTCAGATCAAGAATGGAAAGATCTTTATTGATGGGGATGTATTGACCGACCTTCCGTTTGACGATCTGATCATGACAGAGGGTGTTGCATTGGAAGGTGTTACCCTTGGGGATGATGAATACTTTGTGATCGGGGATAATTGCAATAATAGCGAAGATTCCCGTTATGTCAACATCGGCAATATTTCGAGTAAAGAGATCAGTGGTAAGATTGTGTTCCGAATATCGCCGAGAAGTGAATGGGGATTTGTAAAATAAGAGAATATATTCCGGAGAGGAGTTAATATATGAATATTCAGTGGTATCCTGGTCATATGACCAAAGCAAAGCGTATGATGCAGGAAGACATGAAGTTAATTGATATTGTGATTGAGTTGTTGGATGCAAGAGTTCCATTAAGCAGCCGTAACCCGGATATTGATACACTTGCAAATAACAAGTATCGTTTGGTTTTATTGAATAAATGTGATCTTGCAGACCGTAGTGTAACGGCGGCATGGGAGAATTATTTTAAGGAGAAAGGAATCCTTGTGGTAACGATCAATGCCAGAGATGGACAGGGCATGAAGTCGATCACCGCCAAAGTGCAGGAGGCTTGCAAAGAGAAGATTGAGCGTGACAGGAAGAGAGGAATCCTCAATCGTCCAATCCGGGCTATGATTGTAGGAATTCCAAATGTTGGAAAGTCGACATTTATCAATTCGTACGCCAGAAAGGCATGTACGAAAGTAGGGAATAAGCCGGGTGTAACGAAAGGAAAACAATGGATCAAGATCAACAAGAATGTGGAATTATTAGATACACCGGGAATCCTGTGGCCGAAGTTTGAGGATGAATCTGTTGGAGAACATCTGGCATATATCGGTTCGATCAATGATGAGATTCTACAGAAGACAGAACTTGCATGTGATCTGATCACGTTCTTAACGGGGCAGTATCCGGGTCTGTTACAGGAACGCTTTGAAGTGGATGAATCACAGACTGCTTCTGACATATTGCATGGAATTGCAGTGAATCGTGGCTGTCTGCTCAAAGGACAGGAACTGGACTATGAAAAAGCGGCAAGCATTTTATTGGATGATTTCCGCAGTGGTAAATTAGGGGCAATTTCAATCGAACGTCCATAAGTATATCAGAAAGGATAGGGGATTGCAGATGGCAAAGAAACAGAATAACAACGAAGCATCACAAGAGATCAGTGTCGTGAGAGAAGTGGTTAGTATGTTACTTTATATTGCATTTATTATCATTGCGGTATGGTTCATTTTAACATTTGTCGGACAACGTACACAGGTAAGCGGAAGTTCGATGTATGATACGTTGGAAGATGGAGATAATCTGTGGATCGATAAGTTGTCATATCATTTCAAAGATCCGCAGAGATTTGACATTGTGGTGTTCCCGTATCAGGACAGCGATGTATATTATATCAAACGTATTATAGGTCTTCCGGGGGAAAGAATCCGGATTGAACAGGATGGAACCATCTATATCAATAATGAGCCGTTGGAAGAAGATTATGGATATGAGACGATTGCAGCGAATATGATCGGAAGAGCGAAAAGTAATATTATTTTAGGAGACGATGAGTATTTTGTAATGGGTGATAACCGGAATGACAGCAAAGATTCCCGTTTTGCAGAGGTTGGTAATATACATCGGGATGAATTGGAAGGAAAAGCTGTGTTCCGAATCTGGCCGCTTTCAAAATTTGGAAAGATAGAGTAGGTGAATCGTATGAGTAGAAAACAACAGAATGAGAAAGCAAAGAATCAGAATGAGACGTTAGAAGAGGATAAGACCGTAGAGAAGAAAAGTATGAAACGTGAGATTATTGATACCGTGTTATATTTTATCTTTTTACTTGTTGCGGTATGGGCGATTGTGACATTTGTCGGACAGCGTACAGTTGTCAATGGAGTATCCATGTATGATACATTAAATGATGGAGATAACCTGTGGGTAGATAAGTTCTCGTATCATTTCAAAGATCCACAGAGATTTGATATTGTGGTGTTCCCAATGTATGACGGGGAAGAGTATTTTATCAAGAGAATTATTGGACTTCCGGGTGAGACAGTGCGGATCGATCATCAGGGAAATATCTATATCAACGGAGAAAAGTTAGAGGAATCTTATGGATATGAGACGATAGAACCGGGAATGATCGGACGTGCCTTTGATGGAGTGACATTAGGGGATGATGAATACTTTGTAATGGGAGATAATCGAAACGAAAGTGAAGATTCACGGTTTGATATTGTTGGTAATGTGAAACGCGAAGACTTGATGGGAAAAGCGGTATTTCGTCTGTGGCCAATTGCAACATTTGGAACCATTGATTAATTGCGGAGGTGACATATGGGAATTGGTGAGATTCGGGAATTAGCAAAGAATGCAACAATAGAAGAATTACGGGAATATATTCCTGTCTGGGAATCGGATGAGCGGACGGGAGTTGTTAAGATTGCAGAAAGTGCCAGGAAGAAAGTTGCAGCGTTTGAGAAAGAAGTAGAACGTACATATGCAATGCAGGAGTATGAAAGAAAACATGCAGATTGCCGATATATATGTGGAATAGATGAAGTAGGGCGGGGACCGCTTGCCGGACCGGTTGTTGCGGCAGCTGTAGTATTGCCGAAGGATATGGATATCTATTATCTGAATGATTCCAAGCAGTTGTCAGCAAAGAAACGGGAGCAACTCTATGAAGAGATCATGCAAAAAGCCGTATCTGTTGGGATTGGATTTGCGAACGAGAAGTGTATTGATGAGATTAATATTCTACAGGCGGATTATGTTGCGATGCGGATGGCACTTAGTAAGCTTACGGTTACACCAGATATTTTGTTAAATGATGCTGTTACTATTCCAGAAGTTACGATTCCGCAGGAATCTATTATTAAAGGGGATGCTAAGAGCGTATCCATTGCAGCGGCAAGTATTGTGGCGAAAGTAACAAGAGACCGTTATATGGTGCAGATGGATTCTGTGTATCCGGGATATGATTTTGCTAGTAACAAAGGGTATGGAAGCGCAAAGCATATTGAGGCATTAAAGAGCATCGGACCTTGTGAAATTCATCGTCGGACATTTATAAGTAATTTTGTGTAAGGAGGAGTTCTATGCAGATTGGACAGCGTTTGATAACTGGATATGATACCCGGTTACAGAATGCCGGACAAATAGAACAGACGAATCAGGCTGAATCTGTGCGATCTTCGGCAGATATCTCGGGCTTAAAGGAAGGTGCGGTATTCCGTGGTGAGATTCTGGATATTGTAGGAGAGAAGGTTACTATTTCCTTAGAGAATGAAGCCAAATTAATGGCACGTTTGCAGTCTGGTGTGGAATTAGGAGTGGGCGATCAATTACTCTTTTCTGTTAAGGAGAATACGGACAGTCAGATCCTGATCAAGCCAATGTTCGACTCCTTATACAGTGCACAGACGCAGGTGCTAGAGAAGGCATTAGATGCGGCTGGATTATCTCCAACGGAGAAGAATTTCACGGTAGCGAAGGAATTGATGGATGCCGGACTTCCGGTTGACAAAACAAATATGGTAAAGATTCTGTCACAAAGCATGAAGTTTGAAGGAACTTCCCTACAGACACTGGTATCTCTTCATAAGATGGATATTTCGATCACACAGGAGAATATTACGCAATATGAACGGTATCAGGGCATGCAGCATCAGTTGACCGGAGATATTGCAGATGCAGCAAAAGGAATTGCTGATTTCGTTAAGGCATTTCCTTCGGATATTGATGGACAGAAATTGATCCAGACGGCCAAGGAGATTGTGGATTTTTTTACGGAAAATAATAATGTATCGATGGTAGAACATGCCGATTCAGAGCTGGTAAACAATGCGCAAACAGAAGAAGTAACAGCGAACGCAATGAATGGGAAAGAGGTGCCAGATACGGTAGCTGGTACACAGAAAGAAGATGTGCTGCTTTCTGGCAATACAACAGTAGCGGATTCCCAAACAGTGGGACAGGAAGAGAATATACGATCACAGGGAGCTGTATTACAACAGAGTATAGATACGTATACAAAAGAAACAGATACCGGGCTGACCGGAAAAGTGGTGTCGCAGCTTGTAGATAATATGCGTCAGGCAGGGATATCTGAGGTGAATATCACGTCGGTATTTCAGAAGTCAGATTCAGATTCTGCATTATTGCAGAATACTTTACAGGCGATGCAGAACGCATCTGTATCAGATGAGGCAGTCCGGCAGTTCTTACAGCAGGATGGTTTTCGGAATGTATTATCGGAAGTGGTAAAGAGGGCATTTTCCCTGAATCCAAAACAGATGAAAGAGCCAAAAGAGATTGATGAATTATATGAATCTATCCTGAAACATACAAAGTCATTTGAGGATGCGGTAGCATCGAATGGTGGCAATCCGAAAGAATTTCAGCAGAATTTCCAGAATATGCGTCAGAATCTGCAGTTTATGAATGAGTTAAACCAGCAGATGATCTATGCACAGATGCCGGTCAAATTGTCGAATAAGCAGGCGAATTCTGAGTTGTTTGTATATGCGGATAAGCGTAAGCTGCAGCAGAAGAAAAATGGTATCAGTGTGATGCTGCATTTGGATATGGATCATTTAGGGGCGACAGACGTGAAGGTGACACTGACAGGAAGTAATGTACATGCCAGATTCTATCTGAACGATCAGGACAGTGTAGATATTGTAACGGAGAACATGAATCAATTAGCAAAGCAGTTGGCAGATCGTGGATTTTCACTGACAAATGAAGTAGTGAAACGACAGCCACAGGAATCTATTAATAAAGTGGTAGATGAGATTATCGACGAGAATGCAGAACGCAGCATCAAACGATACACTTTTGATGCCAGAACGTAGAAAGGTGTGGTAGCATATGGATAAGAAGAAACGAAAGGCAGTTGCCCTAAGTTACGATCCGTCGAATCAGGCACCGCAGGTGGTAGCTTCCGGACAGGGAGCAGTTGCCGACCGGATTATCGAGAAAGCGAAAGAGAATGATGTTGCAACCTATCAGGACGAAGGATTAGCAGATACACTGCTTAAGTTAGATTTAGGGGAAATGATACCACCGGAATTATATGGTGTAGTTGCAGAGATCCTGGTATATGTTGATAAGATGGATAAGATCAAGAGCAAGTTGAAACGTTAGTAATGGGGGATATATGCAGGAACGGAACAAGCGAAGGATCGGAGCTGAGGCCGAACAACAGATCAGACAGTATCTGATGGAGCATGGATATATAATATTAGAGATGAATTATCGCTGTAGGCAGGGCGAAGTCGATATTATTGCAAGACGTGGGCAATACTATGTATTTATTGAGGTGAAATATCGTAGTTCGGATCGGTATGGTATGCCGGAAGAGGCAGTAGGAATCAGCAAGCAGCGCAGGATCAGCCGTGCGGCACTGTATTATCTATATAGTCACCAGCTGCCAGAGACAACGCCGGTACGGTTTGATGTGGCTGCTATCTATGAGAAGAATGTTCATTATATCCAGAATGCATTTGATTATATATATTAACACCGTGGCGGGTTTGAAAGAAGAAGTGTAAGGAGATAATCGTGGAAAAGATCACATATATTAATGAAAATCATAGTACAAGTATTAAGGAAAACGAAGGTGTAACGTATATTACTTTTCCGAAGTTAGCTCAATATGAAAAGGATATGATACATGGATTTTCCACCCGGTTAGGTGGCGTGTCAGAAGGATATCTTGGCAGCATGAACCTAAGTTTTACCAGAGGCGACGATCGTGAGCATGTGTTAGAGAATCATCGCCGTTTTGCCAGAGCACTTGGGTATGACGAGAACAAGTTAGTGTTCTCGAATCAAGTGCATCTGACCCATTTTCATAAGGTGACAAAGGAAGATTACGGTAAAGGAATTACAAGAGAAAGTGACATTATAGAGATTGACGGATTAGTGACGGATGAACCGGGGATTCCTCTTATTACTTTCTATGCAGATTGTGTACCGTTATTCTTCTATGATCCGGTAAAGCAGGTAATTGCGATGGCACATTCCGGCTGGAGGGGAACGGTAGAACGGATTGGCAGCAAAATGATCGCCTATATGGGAACGGAATACGGATGCCAGCCACAGGACATTATATGTGCGATCGGACCGTCCATCTGTCAGAACTGTTATGAAGTAAGTGAAGATGTGGCATTGCATTTTATTGATGTGTTCGGGGAATCTTATGGAGATTCCTTGTTATACCGGAAAGAGAATGGAAAATATCAGCTGAATCTGCACAAGGCATGTGAGATTACGCTGCTAGATGCCGGCGTGAAGGCAGAGAATCTGGATATAACCGATCTTTGTACCTGCTGTAATCCGGAATTTCTGTTTTCACATCGTGCCAGCAACGGAAAACGCGGGAATCTGGCGGGTGTAATGATGCTTCGGGAAAAGCAGACGGAGTAAGATACAAAGAAATGAGACTTTACAAATATTTATTGCTATTGTAAACTAAGTGAAGTTGTAGACGAATAGAAGGAGAAAGACAATGAGTAAACCAATCGTGGCTATTGTTGGCCGTCCGAATGTAGGAAAGTCAACCTTGTTCAATGTATTAGCGGGCTCGAAGATATCCATTGTGAAGGATACACCGGGTGTAACGCGAGACCGTATCTATGCGGATGTGAACTGGTTAGACTATCATTTTACGATGATTGATACCGGTGGTATTGAGCCGGAAAGTGAAGATATTATTATTAAAAGTATGCGTGCTCAGGCACAGATCGCAATGGATACCGCAGATGTTATTATGTTCTTAGTGGATGTGAGACAGGGTTTGGTGGATGCTGATCATAAGGTAGCAGATATGCTGCGTCGTTCCCACAAGCCGGTTGTGTTAGTGGTCAATAAGGTAGATAACTTTGATAAATTTATGCCGGATGTATATGAGTTCTATAACTTAGGATTGGGAGATCCGTTCCCGGTATCAGCTGCGTCCCAGTTAGGTCTAGGCGATATGTTAGATGAAGTGGTATCGCATTTTACGGACGAGATGAAGGTAGAAGAAGAGGATGACCGTCCGAAAGTTGCGATTATCGGAAAACCGAATGTAGGTAAGAGCTCGATCATTAATAAGCTGTTAGGGGAAGATCGTGTTATCGTATCGGATATTGCCGGAACGACGAGAGATGCAATTGATACCGTTGTGACAAGGAATGACCGGGAGTATGTCTTTATTGATACGGCAGGACTGCGCCGGAAGAATAAGATCAAGGAAGAGATTGAACGTTTCTCTATTATCCGTACCGTAACAGCGGTAGAACGGGCCGATGTGTGTGTACTTGTTATTGACGCAACAGAAGGTGTTACAGAGCAGGATGCGAAGATTGCAGGAATTGCTCATGAGCGTGGCAAGGGTATGATCATAGCGGTCAATAAGTGGGATGCGGTTGAGAAGAATGATAAGACAATCTATAAGTTTACAGAGGATATCCGCAGAATCCTTTCTTTCCTGCCGTATGCAGAGATCATCTTTATCTCAGCAAAGACGGGACAGAGAATGCCAAAGCTGTTTGATGTAATTGATATGGTAGTGGATAATCATGCGCTGCGTATTGGTACTGGTGTACTTAACGAGATTCTGACAGAGGCGGTTGCATTGCAGGAACCACCGTCAGATAAGGGTAAAAAGTTACGATTATATTATGTAACAGAGGTTGCGGTGAAGCCGCCTACATTTGTTATTTTTGTTAATGACAAGAATCTGACACATTTTTCTTATACGAGATATATTGAGAACCGGTTCCGGGATGCCTTTGGATTCAAGGGAACACCGCTTCGGTTCATTTACCGGGAGAGAAAAGAGAAAGGTTGATAGATACTATGGAAATTCTAATACGAATACTTTGTATTGTAATTGGTTATTGTTTTGGCTTGATTCAGACAGCTTACATCTATGGTAAGCTTCATGGAATTGATATCCGGGAATACGGAAGTGGTAATTCGGGTACGACGAATGCACTTCGTGTACTGGGCAAGAAAGCAGGACTGATCGTATTTCTTGGAGATCTGCTGAAAGCAGTGGCTGCCTGTGTGCTGGCAAGGATAATTGGAACGATATTCTTTCCGGATATTCTTTATCCGATGATCCTGTGGAGTGGACTGGGAGTTGTGATCGGTCATAATTTCCCATTCTATATGAATTTTAAGGGTGGCAAAGGAATTGCTGCTACAGCCGGAGTGGTACTTGGATTATTAGACTGGCATATCATTGTGTTATGTCTGGCAGCATTTATTATCTGTGTGGCAATCACCCGTTATGTGTCACTCGGATCTTTGATCGTAGTAACCTTGTTCTGGATCACTTTTTTTGTACAGGGTACACATGGGGCATATCTGAATCCGGCAACCGGAGCAGCATATACGAACAGCCAGTTGATAGAGAGCTATGTAATCATCTTCTTGTTTGCAGCACTGGCATTCTACCGCCATAAGTCAAATATTGTGAGGCTGGTGCACGGACAGGAGAATAAGATATTTTCCAAGAAACCGGAAGAAGTTACGAATAAGGCAGAGTAATGGTCGGGAGGTATAGAGAATGAAGAAAATATGTATTTTGGGAGCAGGAAGCTGGGGAACTGCATTATCGATTCTGTTAGCGGGCAATGGTCATCAGGTATCAGTATGGTCGATCGACCCGGAAGAGGTTCTGATGTTAAATGATTACCGGGAGCAGCGTGACAAATTACCGGGTGTCATTGTTCCAAGTTCCATTGAATTTACAACGAATATGCAGTCTGCCATTGATGGGGCAGAGATTGTTGTCTGCGCCGTACCTTCGCCATTTGTGCGTTCTACTATGAAATCTGCATCGGAATATATTGTAGGTGGAACAATTGTAGTGGATGTGGCAAAGGGTATTGAGGAGCATACAGATAAGACAATGACAACGATCATTGAAGAGGAGTGTCCACAGGCAAGAGTGGGTATCCTGTCGGGTCCTAGCCATGCAGAGGAAGTAGGACGCAGGATTCCGACTACCATCGTAGCAGGGTCAAAAGAGAGAGCCGTTGCAGAGACAATTCAGGACGTATTCATGAATGATGTATTCCGTGTCTATACCAGCCCGGATGTGATCGGAATTGAATTAGGGGGATCACTTAAGAATGTCATCGCCCTTGCTGCTGGTATGGTAGATGGATTAGGCTTTGGAGATAACACAAAGGCAGCACTTATGACAAGGGGAATCGCAGAGATGAGCCGGTTAGTGATCGCTATGGGTGGTCATATGGAGACGTTGGCAGGACTTTCAGGAATTGGAGATCTGATCGTAACCTGTACTTCCAAACATTCCAGAAACAGGAATGCCGGATATCTGATGGGACAGGGTAAGACCTATCAGGAGGCAATGGATGAGGTTAAGATGGTCGTAGAGGGAGTCTATTCTGCTAAGTCCGCTCTAGCTCTTGGTAAGAAGTATAATGTATCCCTTCCAATTGTGGAAGCGGTCAATGAAGTATTGTTTGACGGAGCGGATGCACGCGAAGTATCCATGAAATTGCTCATGCGTGACCGTACGGCTGAATCTGAGAATCTTCAGTGGAATGAATAAATAGATCTGTTTTCCCGTTCTTTTCTTATGAGATAATTCACTACATAGAGGTGTCTAATTCATAAAGAAAAGGACGGGATTTTTTATTTTAAGGAAAAGCAGTTCATTGCGGTGGAATTCCGCTCGAATGGGAAGAGTCGCAAATGACTCTTTGTTTTTTGGAATAATTTGTGGCTTCGTGCATATATTCTTCTTAGGATAACTATGTGATTGAGCGTAGGGTTTGAAGGAGGATATTATGAAAGAGCAGTTTGATGTATATGAGGATATCAGCAAGCGTACCGGAGGGGACATGTATATAGGAGTAGTCGGACCGGTACGTACCGGAAAGTCCACATTTATTAAACGGTTTATGGAGACACTGGTGTTGCCGGAAATGGCGGATGGTGCAGAGAAACAGCGGACGATTGATGAATTGCCGCAAAGTGGTTCGGGAAAGACGATTACGACAACAGAACCGAAGTTCATTCCGAAACAGGCAGCAAAAGTTTCGTTAAATAAAGAGACAGAGGTAAATGTCCGCTTGGTAGACTGCGTCGGTTATATGGTAGATGGGGCGACCGGGCATATGGAGGAAGACAAGGAACGGCTCGTTAAGACGCCATGGTATGATTATGAGATACCATTTTCAAAGGCAGCGCATATCGGCACAAAGAAGGTTATGACCGATCATGCAACGATCGGCGTTGTCATTACAGGAGATGGAAGTTTCGGGGACATTGGACGGGAACAGTTCTATCCGGTAGAGAAAGAATTTGTGCAGGAAATGAAATCACTTGGCAAACCATTTATTGTTATATTGAATAGTACGAAACCGCAGAGTCAGGAGGTCTTAGATCTGGCAGAGGAATTGACACAGCAATATGGGGTGAAGGTATTGCCGGTGAATTGTGATCAATTGCGGGGTAAGGATATCTTGGAGATACTCAAACATATCCTGTTAGAATTCCCGATCAGTCAGGTTCAGTTCTTTATTCCAAAATGGGCAGAGACTTTAGAGGTCGATCATCCAATCAAACAGGCGGTCGTTGCCTATGCGAAACAAGTGATGGAAGGCTTGCAAGGAATGAAACAGGTCTATCAGTTGCCAGCGATAGAGTCCGAATATATGAAAGATGCGTCGGTTGTCCATGTGAATCTCAAAGACGGAACTGTTAATATTAAACTCACTATACCAGAACAATATTATTATGATATGTTATCCAATCTGTTAGGTGCTCCGGTAGAAAATGAGTATGATTTCCTGAATATGCTCAAAGAGGTTGCAGATAAGAGAAGATCATACGAGCATGTTGCAACTGCGATGACCAGTGTGCAGCAGAAAGGTTACGGTCTGGTCATGCCTGACCGGGAGAATATTACGTTGGCAGAGCCGGAGCTTATTAAGCATGGTACAAAGTATGGCATTAAGATCAAGGCAAATGCACCTTCTCTTCATTTTATCAAGGCTAATGTGACGACGGAGATTGCACCGATCGTTGGAACGGAAGAACAGGCGAAGGATTTCCTTGCCAACATGAAAGAGCAGTTAAAGACCTCATCGGAAGCCTTGTGGAAGATCAATATATTTGGCAAGACAGTAGAACAGATGGTGGAAGAAGGCTTAATCTCGAAGTCTAACAAGATCAATGATGATTCGCAGATTCGCTTACAGGATACGATGGAAAAGATCATCAATGATAGTAACGGAGGAATGGTGTTTATTATTATCTAAGGATGTTTTGTCTTTTGCAATTGTGAACAATAGAATGAAGGGAGACTATTGCCAGAATGGATTGGTTCCGATGGCAATAGTCTCTTTTGTATTATATTTTTTGAATATATTGGGTACCATGTAAATATAATATGCACTTTTGACTTTCGTTAATTTTTATGATATATTATTCCAAAATGTTGATATGATTCGATTTTATCTTTCTAAAATGTTGATGAATGTACATTTTCTATTTCCAAAATGTTGATGGAGCTTTTTGGTGCAAATAAATATATGGATACGAGGTGCATTATGTTAAAAAGAAAAGTAACAGATTATATGAATAACTGGGTTCGTACAAAGAATAAAAAATGTCTTGTTGTGCAGGGTGCCAGGCAAACTGGGAAAACATATATAATAGAGAGATTTGCAGAAGATAATTACGAGGAAGTTGTGGAAATCAATTTTAAACAGATTCCTTCGGCAATGGATATTTTTAGCGGGGATCTTACGGTTGACAATATGGTTATGGCTATGAGGTTTCGCTTTCCGGAAAAGAAGATCTTGCCAGGAAAAACTTTGATATTTTTGGACGAGATTCAGGAATGTCAGGAGGCAATCACATCACTTAAGTTTTGGGCAATTGACAACCGGTATGATGTTATAGCATCGGGTTCGCTTCTTGGAATAGACTATAAGCGTGCCTCATCTTATCCGATTGGATATGTTGATTATTTGAGAATGTATGGGGTTGATTTTGAAGAGTTTTTATGGGGAATGGGAATTTCAGAACAGATGATTAAGGCATTGCTTGATTATTTACATTCAAAGACAGTTATCCCTGCGGCAATTCATTCGGAGATGATGAATTATTACAGACAGTATATTGCAATAGGCGGTATGCCTGAAGCAGTGCAGAAATATATAGATACAAAGGATTATAGGGAAGTCGATAAGATTCAAAGAAACCTGTTGCAGGGATATCAGTACGATATTGCACATTATGCAACGGCGGAAGAGAAAGTAAAAGCAGAGAAATGTTATCTTTCTCTTGCAAAGCAGTTGCTTGATAAGGAAAATCATAAATTCCAATACAAAGAAGTTGAGCATGGTGGCAGGGCGCAAAAATATTTTTCAAGTATTGAATGGCTGCTTCGCGCAGATATGGTGCATCTATGCAAACGCGTGACAGATGTTAGGTTTGATCTGGATGATTACGCAAGAGAAGACTTTTTCAGGGCATATACGACAGATTTATCCCTGTTGATGGCGATGAAAGACTTTTCATTAAAGCAGCATATTGTAGAAAATACATTAGAAGGAAACTCAAAAGGAGGCATATATGAATGTGCAATAGCAGATGCTTTATACAAAAAAGGGTATTCTTTATATTTCTATAAAAATGAAACAACCAAAAGAGAAATTGATATGATCATACAAAAAGATGGACTGATAATTCCTATTGAGGTTAAGAGTGGTAATACACGGGCAAATTCTCTTAAATTATTTATAAAAGAAAAGAAAGATATTTCGTATGGGTACAAATTCATAGATGGCAATATTGGTGCGGGTGAAGATGGTATTATTACATTACCTTTATATATGATCGCATTTATTTGATTGAGGTGACCCCAAAAAGTTAGATTTTTTGGGGTCGCCTCAATTATTGTAGGATGCTTTTTCTTATACGGTGTGGGTTTAGGAAGTTTGGTGTCATGAGCACTTGTCTTTCAAACCAAATTATACTATAATACTATAGGCGTTTTGCAAGTATAGATATGAGGATGAAAGTATGGAGATAGCGTACAAGCTGAATGTATTTGAAGGTCCATTAGATCTTTTATTACATTTGATTGAGAAGAACAAAGTAGATATATATGATATTCCGATCGTAACGATTACGGAACAGTATCTTGCCTATGTCAGTGAGATGCAGGAACAGGATATGGACGTAATGAGTGAATTCCTTGTGATGGCAGGAACTTTGTTACAGATCAAGTCTAAGATGCTGCTGCCGAGAGAAGAGACAGAGGAAGAAGAGGAAGAAGATCCAAGAGCAGAACTTGTAAGACGATTATTAGAATATAAGATGTACAAATATGCAGCATTAGAACTCAAAGATATGGAGTTAGATGCCTCGCATAATCTATATAAGAAACCGACCATTCCAAAGGAAGTAGAGGAATATCGGGAAGAAGTTGATCCGGCAGAATTAGTGGATGGTTTAACTCTTAGCAAGCTAAATGATATCTTCCAGTCTATCATGCGTAAGCAGGTGGATAAGATTGACCCAATTCGTTCGAAGTTCGGAACGATTGAGAAGGAAGAGATCAACATTGAAGAACGTATGGTACAGATCCGGGAGGAGGTCCGGGGACTGAAAGGAATCAACTTCCGCACGTTATTAGAGACACAGCCAACCCGGATGAATATTATTATCACATTTATGTCAATCTTAGAATTGATGAAAGTGGGCGCTATTACGATACGGCAGGAAGAGACATTTGGAGAGATTGTAATTGATTCTTTAGATGAGATAGAAGTCACATCGGAGAGTGAGAATCGGTTAGAGGATGAAGTGACTTTTGATGATAACCAGGATGAGGCAGCGGTTACAGAAGAAGAGAATCAAGAGCTAAATAGTGAAACAGGAGAAGAATAATGGAACAGGATATCAATGTAATAGAGGGAAGAATTGAAGCAATCTTATTCTCTGTGGGTGAAGCGGTCGAAAGGGAACGGATTGCCAAGGCATTGGAGATGGATACTGATACAGTTGTGAAGATCATTCACAATATGATGGATAAGTATGACAGTGTAGATCGTGGAGTACGGATCATTGAGTTAGAGGATTCCTTCCAAATGTGTACCAAAGCTGATTATTATGATACCTTGGTGAAAGTTGTCAATATTCCGAAGAAACATGTATTAACCGATGTATTGTTAGAGACGCTTTCTATTGTGGCATATAAGCAGCCAATCACCAGACAGGAGATTGAGGCGATTCGTGGGGTGTCCTGCGTGCACGCCGTGAACAAGTTAGTAGAATATAATCTGATCCATGAAGTAGGAAGATTAGACGCAGCAGGAAGACCAATCCTGTTTGGCACAACAGATGATTTCTTAAGAAGTTTTGGTGTGCAGTCTACGGATGAATTGCCGACAATCACGCCGGATAAGATTGAAGACTTTAAACAACAGGCAATGGAGGAAGCGCAGCTTTCGTTTGCTCCGGTGAAAGATTGATCCGGGTAAAGACAGATTTAGCTGCAAATGGATATTACATTTGCAGGAGTGCATAAGAATATATTGCATGTCATTATCATATAATGAATTTGATAATAGAGAATGCAGGTGGGTATGTCATTCTTTCATTCAGACCGATGGCAACAGATAAAGGTTATCCTTTTTGGTAAATACATAGAAGATCCGGCGGCATTGTGGTTATTTGCATGTTTTGTTGTGCTTGCGTGCGCAATCATTTATCCGTTAGACCAGCGGATGCAGAAACAATCTGTTATGACTACAACGCATACGAGAAACTTATATGAGATTGTGTATGATAAGACGGATGATTCCTATCCGGTTGATGGCGAAGTTACACAAGAGGTTCCAACGCAATTGTATGCGAAGTATGCTTTGCTAATGGATGCGACGAATCGAAGGGTGCTTTATGAAAAAGATGGATATGAACAAGTACCGATGGCGAGTACAACAAAGATTATGACGCTATTGGTCGCATTAGAACATGCGAATCCAGATACGATGGTAACGGTATCGGAATATGCTGCATCTATGCCCAAGGTAAAACTGCAGGTGAAAGCTGGAGAACAATACCGGTTAGGTGATTTGTTTTATTCATTGATGTTAGAGTCACATAACGACAGCGCAGTTGTGATTGCAGAAGCAGTGGGTGGGAGTGTAGAAGAGTTTGCAAGACTTATGAATGAGAAAGCTCAGGCATTGGGTGCGATGCATACCAATTTTGTAACACCTAATGGGTTAGATGATGAACAGCATTATACGACAGCCTATGATCTGGCCTTGATCGCAAGTAATGCAATTGAGAATCCGGAATTTTGTAAGATTATTCAGACACCGTCGTATACCTTTCATGAGCAGACAACAGGCAGAAGTTTTACAGTGAATAATAAGGATCGTTTTCTTACTTCTTATGATGGAGCGATTGGTATTAAGACCGGGTTTACAGGCAATGCCGGATATTGCTTTGTTGGTGCTGTAAGACGGGAGGATCGCCAACTGGTCAGTGTAGTATTAGCGAGCGGCTGGCCACCTAACAAGACCTACAAATGGAAAGATACTATGCAGTTGATGAATTATGGTACGAAAGCATTTCAGTTGAAAGAAGTGGTGAAGGAAGGGACGAAGTTCCAACCAATACCAGTGACGGATAGTATAGAAGGCGGAAACGTTACACCTTATACGGCAGAGAGTGTTGCCTTGTTGGTAGGACAGGGAGAAGAAGTAACATTTGATGTAAGTCTTCCGAATCGCTTAGAGGCTCCGGTGAAACAGGGGGCAACGATTGGCAGTATAACAATTGCGATTGATGATGAACCTTATAAGGTTATTTCGTTATATGCGGCAGAGAAAAAAAGTCGCTTAACCTATGGATATGTGTTAAAAAACATATGTCAGAAGTATTTTCTTGGATATACAGTTGACTTTTAGACTTCAACGTGTTAAACTGCTAAACAGAAAATGATTAATAATATACAAAGGAGATTAGAATATGGGTTTACATTACATTTCTCAGGTACCATCTGCAGATGAGATCAAGGAATTATTCCCGATGAGTCCTGAGCTTACAAAGATCAAAGAAGAAAGAGATGCCGAGATCAAGAAGATCTTTACCGGTGAATCTGATAAATTTCTTGCGATTATTGGACCTTGTTCCGCAGATAATGAGGATGCGGTATTAGATTATATTACACGTCTTGCCAAAGTGCAGGAGAAGATCAAAGATAAGATTCTTATTATTCCAAGAATCTATACGAATAAGCCAAGAACGAATGGTTCTGGTTATAAAGGAATGTTACATCAGCCGAATCCGGAAGAGAAGCCGAATTTCATTGAGGGCTTGAAGGCAATCCGTAAGATGCACATTGATTCCATTGCACAGACAGGATTAACTGCAGCAGATGAGATGTTATATTCTGATAACTGGCCATACATGTCTGATATCTTATCGTATGTTGCGATCGGTGCCCGTTCTGTTGAGAACCAGTCACATCGTCTGACAGCATCTGGAATTGATGTTCCGGTTGGTATGAAGAATCCAACTTCCGGTGATTATTCTGTTATGATGAATTCCTGTGTTGCAGGTCAGTCTGGACATACATTTATGACAGCAGGATGGGAAGTGAAGTCTGACGGTAATCCGTTGACACACTGTATCCTTCGTGGATCTTTGAATCGTCATGGTGTATCTGTTCCGAATTATCATTATGAAGATCTGATCCGGTTACATGAGGCATATGAGAAGTTCTCTACTTTGAAGAATCCGGCAGTTATTGTAGATGCTAACCACAATAATTCTGGTAAGAAGTGGGCAGAACAGCCACGTATCGTTAAGGAGATTCTTCACAGCATGCGCCATAGCGAGGACGTTGCCAAGTTGGTTAAAGGTGTTATGGTTGAGTCCTATATTGAAGATGGCAATCAGGCAATTGGAGCCGGTTGCTATGGCAAGTCTATTACAGATCCTTGTCTTGGATGGGAGAAGTCTGAGAAATTATTGTTAGAGATGGCAGAGTTATTATAATACATTTTATGATATATAGGTCAAAGGCAGATAGTGATGTATGTTTACATACAAATTGTTATCTTGTGATTGTGTAAGGAAAGAGTATCTATAACCGGATACTCTTTTTCTTTTTCTTTTTCTGCGGAATATTGTGCGGTTCCATATTGTCTTACATTTTCTCTGGATATCTGCGTTTTGGTTGACGGAAAGATGGGGAGTAGGATATACTTATATTAAGTATAATAATTGGAGAATATATACATTTACAGGAGGGTTGCGTATGTTTAAGAGAGTAATATGGATCATCATTGACAGTGTCGGGATTGGAGAAGCACCAGATGCTGCGGACTTTGGAGATGCAGGGGCAGATACCATTGGCAATATTATTAAGACAAGAGGACATTTACAGGTTCCACATATGGAACAATTAGGATTATATGCAATTGAGGGAACCTCTCTTCCGAAGAAGGATACTGTTCCGATCGGTGCCTATGGCAAGGCAAGGGAGATCTCTATGGGGAAAGATACGACAACCGGACATTGGGAGATGACGGGAATTGAGACGAAACAGCCATTTCCTACATATCCGAATGGATTTCCGGAAGAGATTATGCAGAAGTTCTTAGATAAGACCGGATGCAAGGGATATCTCGGTAATGTAGTGGCAAGTGGAACGGAGATTATCAAAGAATTAGGGGATGAACATGTTAAGACCGGATATCCAATTGTCTATACCTCCGCAGATTCTGTATTCCAGATTGCTGCACATGAAGATGTAATTCCATTAAAGGAATTATATCGTATCTGTGAAGTAGCAAGAGAAATATTGACGGGTAAGGATGCGGTAGCCCGTGTAATTGCAAGACCATTTGTCAAGGAAGAAGGCAAGTATGTCAGAACATCGAACCGGAGAGATTTTTCATTGAAACCATCCACACAGAGTCTGTTGCCATATCTGAAAGATGCCGGATATCGCGTGACAGCGGTTGGTAAGATTCATGATATATTCTGTGGCGTTGGAATTGGAGATTCGGTGCATACAAAAAGTAATGTGGATGGCATGGATAAGACAGTGGATTTCATGGACACCCAGCACGAAGGATTGATCTTTACCAATTTGGTAGAGTTTGATTCCACCTGGGGACACCGCAGAGATGTGGAAGGTTATGCACAGGGGTTGGAGACGTTTGATGAGGAATTGGGCAGAGTACTTACGAAGATGCATGAGGATGATCTGCTGATCATCAATGCCGATCACGGATGTGACCCGACATACAAAGGAACGGATCATACAAGAGAATATATTCCGGTGTTAATGTATCATAAAAAGATGACACATGGGGTGAATCTTGGAATATTAGATACGTTTGCAGATATCGGGGCTACGATTGCGGATAATTTCGGAGTAGAGAAGCTGCCAATTGGTACCAGCTTTAAGGATAAGTTGTTATAACATAAAGGCATTATAAGACATGTGTATATGCTTATGATATAGCTAATATAGTAGATTGGATGGGAGACGGTAATATGAACACATACGATGTGATTATGAAAAAGCGTGATGGACACGTGCTGAATGAAGAAGAGATCCAATATATGGTAGAGGGGTTTACAAAAGGGACGATTCCAGATTATCAGATGGCTGCATTTCTGATGGCAGTTTATTTTAGAGGAATGAATCATGAAGAGACAACTCAGCTTACAATGGCGATGGCAGATAGTGGTGACCGGCTGGATCTGTCTAAGATTCATGGTGTAAAGGTCGATAAACATTCGACGGGAGGTGTCGGGGATAAGACCAGTCTGATCGTAGGACCGATTCTTGCAAGTCTGGGTGTTCCGGTTGCGAAGATGAGTGGAAGAGGCCTTGGACATACCGGGGGAACGATTGATAAGCTGGAAGGAATTCCAGGATTTCAGACGGCTATTTCGGAAGAAGATTTTATTCGACAGGTGAATGAAGTTGGACTTGCCATTGTAGGGCAGACGGCGAATCTTGCTCCGGCTGACAAGAAGATTTATGCATTGCGGGATGTAACGGCTACAGTAGATAATGTCAGCCTGATTGCAGCAAGTATAATGAGTAAGAAGTTAGCTGCTGGCGCAGATGCTATTGTATTAGATGTCAAAGTAGGATCAGGTGCTTTTATGAAGACGATAGAGGATGCCAGATTGTTAGCAAAGACGATGGTTGCTATTGGTACTTTGGCAGGCAGAGATACGACAGCGGTTATTACAGATATGAATGAACCGCTTGGAAATGCGGTAGGTAATATACTTGAAGTAGAGGAAGCGGTTGAATGCCTGCAAGGACAGGGAGAACAACGTCTGATGGAGGTATCTAAGACGTTAGCATGTTATATGCTGCTTGCGGCGGGTAAAGCTGAATCCAAGGAAGATGCCAGAATATTAGTAGAGGATGCGATTGTTTCCGGTAAGGCGTATTCTAAGATGAAGGAATTTGTAGCAGCGCAGGGTGGCGATGCTTCTTATCTGGATGATTTCTCAAAATTTGATCAGGCAAAACATTGTGTATCTATTTTAGGACAGGATCTGATGCAGGCGAATAACCTGAATTGTCAAAGAGCATATCTTGCTACCTGTAACAATCAGGAGATTGGAATGACTTCTCTTGTGCTTGGTGGAGGAAGGCAGACGAAGGAGAGTGAGATAGATCTGACTGTGGGGATCCGTCTTTCAAAGCATCTTGGTGATGCAATTGCACCGGATGACTGTGTGGCAATTCTCTATGGAAACGATGAAGAAAAATTAACCACAGCTAAGAAACGGTTTGAGAAAGCTTATACTTTGTCAGAGGAAGAGCAAGCGGCTAATCCTGTTGTATATGAGGTGATTACAAAAGAGAATCTGTGATCTCTTGCATATATTTGTCTTGGTTTGAATACAATGAAACAAAGCAGATATAGGCAGTTTGGAATGGAAAGATATAGAAGAAACAGACATAAGATTGCAATATTCATGGTATTTGTGCTCGTATTTGGATGCATGTTGTGGATGCTGCCGCAAGATGTCTGGTCTGCACAAGCAGATACAGAATCGGCGTCTACAGAGCAGACAGATCAGGAAACACAGAACGAAGCAACAGAACAGGAACAACCAACGAATACAACACCGCCAATTGATATTACGTCACCATCAGCCTTGTTAATGGAATTAAATAGCGGGCAGGTACTTTATGAAAAGGATGCAGATACACCAAGACGTCCGGCGTCTGTTACGAAGATCATGACGATGCTTCTTGCATTTGATGCGATTGATGCAGGTAAATTTTCATTGGGGGATACGATTACGGTGTCAGAGCATGCGGCTGGTATGGGTGGAAGTCAGGTGTATCTGGAAGTGGGTGAGACACAGACTGTTCAGAATATGTTAGAATGCATGATCGTGTCCTCTGCCAACGACGCAGCCGTTGCAGTTGGGGAGGCGATTGCAGGCAGTGAACCTGCATTTGTCGGTATGATGAATGACAAGGCAGCAGAGCTTGGAATGACTAACACCCATTTTGAAAATGCATGTGGTTTGGAAGCAGAGGGTCATCTGATGAGTGCAAGAGATATCGGAATTTTGTCTAGAGAATTGTTACTGAAGCATCCAGAAGTAACGGAATATTCGACGATCTGGATGGATACGATCATTCATAAGACCAAGAAGGGTGAATCGGAATTTGGTCTGGCGAATACAAATAAGTTTCTTAAGAAGTACGAGGGAGCCAATGGATTAAAGACCGGTTATACTTCGGCGGCAGGTTTTTCCATGTCGGCAACGGCAACCCGCAACGGTACGACGTTGATCGCGGTTGTCATGGGCTCCGAGACGAAGGACATCCGATACGAGGATGCTGCGAAACTATTGGATTATGGATTTGCAAACTGTAAGATATACGAAGATAATAAAGTATTAGATGGTAAGGATAAGATTGCGATTGATGATGGTGTGGAACCTTATGTTACAATTGAGGCTGTGAAACCATTTCAGTATGTATTTGTCGGTACGACGAATATGGATAATATTACAAAAAAGATTGTAATCGTTAAGAAATCAGCACCGGTTAAGAAGGGTGAGACAGTGGCACGCATGGAATATACACAAAATGGCAACGTGCTAGGCAGTGTAGATCTGATTGCCACGAAGTCTGTTGAGAAACAGAAATATTGTCATGCGTTGATACGGATGCTGGAACGATATATGAACATTTATTAAGTCATAAGAATATATAAGTTTAGTTATAAGATATATGCTGAATGAGCATGTACCTTAAGGTTATTAGGAGAACAGGATGAAATTGTGCTTGAACATATTAGCAATAATTAGTATACTTGTAGTTGTTTGCGTAGTTATTATTTGCGTAATAAGTTATATTGAGAACCGTAAACTGGTAGTTACAGATTATGTGATCCGGGCTGGAAAGCTTCCTGAAGTATTTGACGGTTATCGGATCGTACAGCTGTCGGATCTGCATAATGCCTGTTTTGGTGAGAATAATGGGGTTCTGCTTAACAAGGTAAGAAACTGTAAGCCGGACGTAATCTTTGTAACAGGGGATATGATTGTGGGAAAACCGGGTCAGGATGTGTTATTTGCTGCAGATACGATGAATGCTTTATGTGATATTGCACCGGTGTATTTCAGCATGGGGAATCATGAATTGCGGGCAAGTATCTATACAGAGACATATGGGGATATGTGGCAGCAATTTCGTAACAGACTGCGACCAGAGATTCATGTATTACTGGATCAGACAGCGAAGATAATGAGAGGTCAGGAATACATGTGTGTACATGGTGTGAATTTGACACCGGCATTATATAAGCGAATGATACGAACTCCAATGGAACCGGATTATTTGGATAATATTTTTGGTACATGTGATGCAAGCCGGTATCATATATTTTTGGCACATAATCCAGATTATTTTGAGGAATATGTATTATGGGGAGCGGATCTGACGTTTTCCGGACACGTACATGGAGGAATGATTCGTATTCCGCTGTTGGGTGGCGCATTATCGCCGATGATACATTTTTTTCCAAAATATGATAAAGGTGTATTTGAATATCAGGGGCGTTACATGATCTTAAGTGGAGGACTCGGGAATCATACATTCAAATTCCGGGTGAATAATCTGCCGGAGATTATTGTGGCAACATTAGTAAGAGAACCGTAGATCTGGCTTGTGTATTTGTCAGATGGGAATATAGATACAGGGAGAGTAGGAATGGAAGATAAGAAAGACATCAAAGATGTTACAAAGGAGACAGAAAACCTGAATACAGAAGAGAAGAAAGAAACGACTGCAAAGGCAGATGAGAAGCAGGCAGATAACATATCCGGAAAGGAATCTGAAAAGAAAGAAACAGGGAAGGCACAAGAACCGGAGAAGAAGGCTGCAAGCGAGAAGAAAGAAGACAGTGTGAAAGCGGATAAAGCTGAGAAGTCAGATACAGCTGTGACAGAAGAAGGAAAGAAACCGGAAGATAAGAAAGTGACCAATAATGCTGTTACACAGAGTAAGCGGATTGCAGAAGCGCAGGCGGCTGCTAAGCAACAGCAGGAAGAGTCTTCGAAGGATAAGAAAACGGCAAGATCAGAAAAGAAAGGTCGCAAAGGAATTATTGCAGGAATTGGCTGTGTGATCGGATTGCTCTTGATTGCTTATATTGCTGGCGTTGTGTATTTTTCCGGACATTTTTACAAAGATGTGACGATTAATGGAATCGAAGTATCAGGAATGAATGAAGAACAGGCAAAGACAACATTAGATCAATTCTATTCCAATTATCGTTTGACACTTAAGACTGTGGATGCAGAGGATGCCGTGATCGATGGTAAGGATATTGATATCCAGATTGCGCTGCATGATGATTTTGGAAAATGCCTGAAAGAGCAGCAGTCATTTATCTGGTTTGTAAATTATTTTGAACATCATGAATATCAGGTAGGAGCGGATGTAACCTGGGATGATACGCTTTTGGATGATGTGTTTGATGACATGAAGATTTTAGATAAGAAGGAGATGACAGCTCCAAAAGATGCGTATGTTGGTGTAAAGGATGGCAAATTCGGAATTGTTGATGAAGTCACAGGGAATACGATAAAAGAGAAGACCTTTAAGAAGGCAGTAAAAGCCGCACTTGCTAATGTACAGTCGGAGATGAATTTAAAAGACAATGATTGTTACGAACTGCCAAAGGTATATGCGACAGATAAAGATCTTCAGGAAGAGCTGGATGCATTGGGAAAATATGCAGACTGTAATATTGAATTACAGTTAGATGATCTTACCATTGAACCGGGCATGGATCTGTATGAAGAAGTATTGGAGAAGAAGAATGGTACGTATGAGCTTTCTGAAAGTAAGGTGAAGTTTTATGTAGCAAAGCTTGCGAAGGAATATGATACGTTAGATACAGACCGTACATTTACTACTTCATTTAATGACAAGAAAGTTAAGGTCTATGGATCTGCATTTGGATATAAGATCAATCAGGAAGAGACGGAAGCAGCGTTATTGAAGGCGTTGAAAGCCGGAAAGTCTGCAAAGGTTGATGTAGTATTTGAAGATAAGGGATTTACCTTGCAGGGTGAAAATGATATTGGAGACACTTATATTGAGGTCAATTTGTCAGAACAGAAGGTCATCGGCTATAAGAATGGCAAGAAGATTGCAGAAGGAGACTGTGTATCAGGTAAAGAGTCAGCAGGAAATGGTACATGTATCGGTTTATATAAGATTCAGGACAAATTGAGTCCAACTGTGCTGCGTGGTGAGAAGAAACCCGTTACCAAGACAGAGACAAAGAAGAATAAGAAGGGAAAGAAAGTCAAGAAGACGACCACTACATATGAGTATGAATATGAATCACCGGTAACTTACTGGATTCAGTTCAACGGAGGAATCGGATTGCATGATGCAGCAGGATGGAGAAGTCAATATGGTGGAAGTATCTATTATTATAGTGGTTCCCACGGTTGCGTAAACCTGCCGTTAGATCTGGCTAAGACATTATATGAGAACTTTGAATTAGGCGATCCGGTTGTCGTATATTTCTGGGATAATGAGAATCGTAAATAAAAGATATATATGCTAGGAGGGATTTGTATGGGCGAGGTTATGGACAGAGTGGAGCAATGTCTTGCCTGCGTAAGAGCAAAGACGTCATTTCAGCCAAGAGTAGCTTTGATTCTTGGTTCGGGACTTGGTGATCTGGCCGAACAGATTGAGGTTGAGGCTGTGATTGATTATGCAGAGATTCATGGATTCCCGCAGTCTACAGTTGCGGGCCATAAAGGGCGTTTTGTTTTGGGTTATATGGACAAGACCCCGGTTGTAATTATGCAGGGACGCGTGCATTATTATGAGGGATATTCCATGGAGGATGTGGTATTACCGGTACGGTTAATGAAGGCGATGGGAGCTGAGACACTATTTCTTACTAACGCAGCAGGTGGATTAGGAGATGGTTTTATGTGCGGAGATCTGATGGTGATCACGGATCATATAGCGTGTTTTGTTCCGAATCCGTTACTTGGGGCAAATGAGGATAAGTTAGGGGTTCGTTTTCCGGATATGAGCGAGATATATAATCGTTCTCTGCAGCAGGTCATTCATTCTACAGCGGATGAACTTGGCATTACGCTTCGGGATGGTGTATATCTGCAATTGACAGGACCGAGCTACGAAACACCGGCAGAGATCCGGATGTGTAAGACACTTGGTGCATCTGCGGTTGGAATGAGTACGGCAGTAGAAGCCATTGCGGCAAATCATATGGGAATGCAGGTGTGCGGTATTTCTTTCATATCCAATCTGGCGGCAGGCATCAGTGAGACACCTTTGTGTCATGAAGAAGTGAAGAAAGCTGCGGATGAGGCGGCTCCTAGATTTCAGAAGCTGGTTAAGAGTGTGATTTCGAAATTGTAAAGGGTGTGATAAGTATGCGGATACGGTTATATCATGCAAGAATACTTACGATGCAGGCAGCACAGGAATGTTTTTCTGGTGAGGTGTGGATTCAGGATGATAAGATTGAGAAGGTGATTCGGGAGCAAGAATCGCAGGATGTTTCCAACGAACAATTTGACCAGCAGATTGATTGTATGGGAAATCTGCTGCTTCCGGGATTTAAGAATTGCCATGCACACGGGCCAATGACTTTTGTGCGCTCCTTTGCAGATGATCTTCCATTACAAGAATGGCTGCAAACGAAGATCTTTCCGGCAGAGGCAAGGTTGCGGGAAGAGGATATCTATACGTTGATGCAGCTTGCGATATTAGAATATATCCGGGGTGGAATTACCACCAGTTTTGAGATGTATTTCCATCCAGAACAGATTGCAAAAGCATGTATAGATATGGGATTTCGTGTAGTATTATCCGGGACAGTGTTTGGCGCAACACCGGCTGATGTAGAGAGTGCAGTTGTCACGTTGGAGCAGGATTATGACAGATTCCATGCAATGTGTCCGCTTGTAGATTACAGGCTGGGATTTCATTCGGAATATAGTTGCTGTAAGGAGCTGCTTACAGCAATTGGAGAATTATCCAGAAGATATCAGGCACCTGTATATATGCATAATAGTGAGACACTTCGTGAAGTAGACGAATGTATGGAGAGATATCATACCACGCCTGTGGCATTGATGGAATCTCTTGGTATGTTTGAATATGGTGGCGCTGGTCATCATATGCTTTATACGAGCGAGGAAGACCGCCAAATTATGAAAGAGCATGGATTATATGTAGTGACTAATCCGTCCTCGAACCTTAAGTTAGCAAGTGGAATTGCACCGGTTAAGGAATACTTAGAGCAGGGAATACCGGTTGCGATTGGAACCGATGGACCGGCAAGTAACAATAATTTGAATTTCTTTAAGGAGATGTATCTGACAACAACCTTACAGAAAGTAAAATATCAGGATGCGGCAGCAATTGCACCAGGTGATGTTCTTGCTATGGCAACTGTCAATGGCGCGAATCTGTTAGGGTTAGAAACGTGCAATACGATTGCAGCTGGCAAACAGGCAGATCTTGTTCTGATCGATCTGCTGAAACCGAACATGCAGCCAATGAATCATCTGATCGATAACCTGATCTATAGTGGAAGCAATGATAATGTGCTTATGACTATGATTGCGGGTAAGATTTTATATGCCAATGGAACCTATCATTTACCAGTAGATGTGTTGGATATATATGAGAAATCGAATTGTATTATTCGTCGAATTGAATTAGAGATGAATTAGAAGCAGATTCCATTCATACATTAGAGGTATGGAGGAATGCTATGTTGGAATGTATCTGTCGGAAACGGTATCTGCGGCAACTTCTAATCTGTCTGGTCGTGGTATGGATAGAGATATGTGTAGTAATAGGAATACAGACGTATATCACTGTACGAATCGACAGACGAAAAAGTGAGCAACAGACCGTAAGCAGGCTACAGAAGACGATACGAGATGATCTGCAATATTTTCCAATTCCCGCTGCCTATCAGGAGGAAGTGGCATATGAGGATTCTTATGGAGCTGCAAGGGTACAGGGTGGTCATGAAGGTTGTGATATTATGGATGTGCAGAATAGGGAAGGGTATCTTCCGGTGATCAGTGCGACGGATGGAGTGATAACAAATGCGGGATGGCTCTACCTTGGCGGGTATCGTGTTGGAATTACGGCAGAATCCGGTATGTATTATTACTATGCGCATCTGGCATCCTATGCAAATGGGATAGAGACTGGAAAAGAGATTCATGCTGGGGAACTGATTGGATTTATGGGAAGTACCGGGGAGGGTGAGGAAGGAACCTTCGGAAATTTCCCAGTGCATTTGCATTTTGGAATCTATGTGACAACAAAGAACGGAGTAGAATCTACTGTCGATTCCTATCCGTATTTGTTGGAATTAGAAGAACGGTAGTTCTTTCCTTTTTATGGTGTTTATGATACAATAATTATAATTATGCAAAAGATATGTGATGTGTGAGAAAAATATATAAGAGGTGACGTTACTATGGAGATTCAGCTTTGGAGGGAGATCTTAGACCCTTACCGGTTAGCTGTAGACGAATTGATCGTGAAGTTTAACCATATTATCGAAGAATACCGGAATGCAGGACTGTATTCACCAATCGAACAGGTGACAGGGCGTGTGAAGAAGATTTCGAGTATTTTAGATAAGATGCAGAAGAAGAATATTGCAATTGAAGAGATCGATGACCGGATATCGGATATGGCAGGTATCCGTATTATGTGCCAGTTTGTCGAGGATATTGAGAAAGTAGTAGAGATTATACATAACCGTACCGATATGGAAGTGATTCAGGAGAAGGATTATATTCATAACATGAAAGAGAGCGGATATCGGAGCTACCATATGATCATCTATTATGATGTCTATACCTTGGATGGTACAAAGCGCATCCAGGCGGAGATACAGATCCGTACGTTAGCGATGAATTTCTGGGCGACGATTGAGCATTCCTTACAGTATAAGTACAAGGGTAATATGCCGGAACATATTAAGGAACGATTGCTCAGTGCTTCGAATGCGATCATTACATTGGATGAAGAGATGGGTTCTGTGCGGGATGAGATCATGGATGCCCAGAATATATTCCAGATCAAGGCAACTTTGGTATCAGATATTCTGATCAATATTCAGAATTTATTTAAGGTTGCCAATAAGCGCGAAGTGATCAAGATTCAGGATGAGTTCTATAAGGTGTATCAGACTGGAGATCTGGAGCAGTTAGAACGTTTTTCCAAACAGCTTGATATCATTTCAGAAGGTTACAAGGCACAGAGCCTTGCGTAGAATATACAGTTGGAGGATGGTATGGAATTACCAATTGCATTTGAACAGAAAATGAAAATGATGTTGGGGTCAGATTATGCAAATTATCTGGCCTCTTTTGCGGAAGATGCCCATCAGGGATTAAGGGTAAATACCGCGAAGATATCCGTGGAGGATTTTTTGAAAATTTCTCCGTATGCGTTAAAGCCCGTGCCGTGGTGTCCGAACGGATTCTATTATGAGAAACAGGAAAAGCCAGCCAAGCATCCATATTATTTTGCAGGGCTTTACTATATTCAGGAGCCTTCTGCAATGACAACGGCAAGTCTGCTTCCGATTGAAAAGGGAGATGTGGTGTTAGACTTATGTGCAGCACCGGGAGGTAAATCAACCGAACTTGCGGCGAAACTCAACGGAAGTGGACTGCTGATCACGAATGATATCAGCAATTCCAGAGCGAAAGCACTTCTTAAGAATATTGAGGTATTTGGTGTTGGTAATGCACTGGTAACAAGTGAGCCGCCGAATACATTAGCAAAGAGGTTTCCTGCATTTTTTGATAAGATATTGATTGATGCACCGTGTTCCGGTGAAGGTATGTTCCGAAAACAGAATAATATGACCAAGGCATGGGAGAGCAATGGAGTTGATCTGTTTGTAGGATTACAGCGTTCTATTCTGAAGGAAGCAGTTACAATGCTGAAACCGGATGGCATGATCATCTATTCAACTTGTACTTTCTCGAAAGAAGAGAATGAACAGTCGATTGAATATCTGTTGTCGTTGGATGACTCTTTAGAATTAGTGGAACTTCCGAAGTTTGATGGTTTTGATGAAGGACATCCGGAATGGGGCAATACAGGTAATGAGGAATTGCGTAAATGCCGCCGCTTGTGGCCACACCGGATCGAAGGTGAAGGACATTTTGTGGCATTGGTTCATAAGAAGGTGCGGACAGAGGAACCGGTTGTAGCTCCGGTATCTGAATATGTATTCTCTAAGGAGAAACTGAGTAAGGAAGCAGAAGAATTCATTTGCAGTCTATCCTATCCATTTGATATGTCAAGGATTGATGTACAGAAGGAACGGGTTTTCTATATTCCAGAAAAGATGCCATATGTAAAAGGCTTGCGGATTTTACGATGTGGACTTTATATGGGAGATATGAAGAAGAACCGGTTTGAGCCGAGCCAGTCGCTTGCCATGTTTTTACATGAGAATGAATTTCCAAATACCATTTGTCTGCCGGTCGAGGATGATCGTGTGATCCGCTATCTGAAAGGAGAGACGATTGAATTATCAGAATCAGAAGAGAAAAAGGTGAAGGATGGGATCTGTCTGATCTGCGTAGACCGGTATCCGGTAGGTTTTGGCAAGAACAATCGTGGTACGATCAAGAACAAATACCTGCCGGGCTGGAGGTGGATGTGATGAGCAAGTCAATTGCGATTGTAACCGGTGCATCATCCGGTATGGGGTATGAATTCGTTCGTCAGTTAGACCGCAATATCCACCATATTGATGAGATCTGGATGATTGCCAGAAGAAAAGACCGGTTAGAAATGCTCGCAGAGAATATTACCCATTGCAAGACACGTTGCTTTGGGATAGATCTGTGCAAGGAAGAGGATTTAGAACGTTTGGAGGATGTGCTTTCGGAAGAACGACCGGATGTCCGTATCTTAGTAAATGCAGCAGGAGTAGGACGTGCCGGAATATTTACTGGTATTACCGGGAGTGAAGCTGTCAATATGATAGATGTGAATGTAAGAGCTTTGGTTGCGGTAACACACATGGTACTTCCTTTTATGTCAAGACACAGCCGTATCATTCAGTTATGTTCTGCATCGGCATTCTTTCCACAGAAGGAATTTGCAGTCTATGCAGCATCAAAATCATTTGTATTGCGATTTTCCTTAGCACTGCAGAAGGAATTACGGGACCGGTGTATTTCTGTCACCATTGTCTGTCCGGGGCCGGTTGATACGGAATTTCTAGAGATTGCGAACAAAGGACAGAAACAAAAATGGTTCAAGAAGCTTGTTATGGTGAAACCGGAACCGGTAGTGCGGAAGGCATTAAAAGATGCACGGGATAAGCGGCTCATGTCTATTTATGGATTGCCTATGAAGGCAGCGTATGTGGCATCTAAATTATTGCCACATATATGATTGATAGGAATATGATTGTTCCTATATGGAATCTACAAAATAATTCTGTATATCATTCATTCGGAAAGGAGAACTTTGCGTATGCAGGAACTTTATATTACAACAGATCATGCGGGACAACGTCTTAACAAGTTTCTTGCCAAATATCTAGATGCTGCACCGCAGAGTTTTCTTTATAAGATGTTACGGAAGAAGAATATTAAGTATAATAAGGCAAAGGCGGATGGCAGTGAATTACTGCAATGTGGAGACCGGGTGCAGATCTATATGACGGATGAGACAATTGCCAAGTTCCGTAAAGATGGAAAGGTGTTAGTGTGGAACGAGGAGCAGACTGTTTCGAATCGGGCAGACGATACCGTAGAAAATGAACACCTGGGCACTGTAAAGAATGGAAATAATCCGTTACAGAATATCCCGATCCTATATGAAGATGACCATATTCTGATCGTGAACAAACCGGCTGGTGTGTTATCACAGAAAGCAGTTGCTTCGGATTATTCGCTCAATGAACAGATTGTAGATTATTACCATTGGCTTGGCAGACAGGATGCGATGTTTACTCCATCCGTGTGCAACCGCCTTGACCGTAATACGAGTGGAATTCTGTTAGCCGGGATATCTCTGCCGGGAACAAGAATGTTATCTAAGATATTGAAGGAACGTTCGATCGATAAATATTATCTGACGATTGTCAGTGGTATTGTGAAGAAGCCGACTACGATCAAAGGATTTCTTGCCAAGCGTAAGAATCATAATCAGGTGGTGGTTTTTGATTCGAAGGAAGAAGCGGTAAAGCAGGGAATGGATCAGCCATCATTGATTGAGACAAGATATGAACCGATTGCCTATGGCCATAGCGGGCGGGAATCATTTACCCTGCTTCGGGTAAAGTTAGTAACCGGTAAGACACATCAGATCCGTGCTCATCTGAAAAGTGTCGGACATCCGATCATAGGGGATGGCAAATACGGTCTTAAGACAGTCAACGCTTATCTGAAGAAGGAATATGGATTACGGCATCAGTTATTACATGCCTATTATGTACGTTTTCCAGATGAGCTGACGGAGAAATTTGATTACCTTGCCGGCACCTCGTATTTTGCAATGCCGGATGAGGAGTTTCGCACAATTGCGGATGCAATACTAGAAGAGAAAGAAGGAAAACAGTGGCGACTTGGAATTCAAGAGGGCTTAGAGGTTCCACCTTTGAAGAACTGATCAATGCAACAAATGATGTCTATATCGAGAAGGGGTTAGCGTTAGTGCAAAAGATTCCGACCCCGATCACCCCGATTGAGATTGATAAGGCAACCAGACACATTACGCTAGCGTATTTTGAAAAAGATTCAACTGTAGATTATATCGGTGTTGTGCAGTCGATTCCAATCTGTTTTGACGCAAAGGAGTGTCATAAAGATACGTTCCCGATGCAGAATATTCATGAGCATCAGTTAAAGTTCATGAAACGGTTTGAACAGCAGGGTGGTGTTAGCTTTTTACTGATCTATTTTACAACGCGTAATGAATTCTATTATCTGCCATACCGGGTGTTGGCGGAGTATGTGGAACGGATCAGCAGAGACGGACATGCCAAGAATTTCAAATACGAGGAATTAGACCCAAAGTATTTTATTCATTCTGAGGGTGCGGCATTGGTTCATTATCTCGAGGCAGTGAATACCGATCTGATGGAACGGGGATAAGAATTTACGTGAATTTAATTGCAGAATTTTCTCGATAAATGAATTGATATGCACTTTACTTGAATATTTATTTAAGATTTGGTATTATGTAGGTTGTTCTATGGCGTATTAAAGCGAAAAAATAACGGATGAATCCCGTTTGGATATTATGAGAAGGAGAATAGATAACATGTCAAAGATTATTTTAACAGGCGACAGACCGACAGGTCGTTTACATGTAGGACATTATGTTGGTTCCCTGCGCAGAAGAGTGGAACTTCAGAATTCAGGAGAATATGATAAGATCTATATTATGATTGCAGATGCACAGGCACTTACCGATAATGCAGATAATCCAGAGAAGGTACGTGAGAATATCATTGAAGTTGCGTTGGATTATCTTGCCTGTGGAATTGATCCGGAGAAGTCAACAATATTAATTCAGTCACAGATTCCAGAATTGACAGAACTGACATTTTATTATATGAACCTGGTTACGGTATCCCGTCTTCAGAGAAATCCAACGGTAAAGTCTGAGATCAAGATGCGTAACTTTGAGGCAAGTATCCCGGTTGGATTCTTCACATATCCGATCAGTCAGGCGGCAGATATTACTGCATTTCAGGCAACGACTGTACCAGCTGGGGAAGACCAGATGCCAATGCTTGAGCAGACCAAGGAGATTGTACATAAGTTCAACACCGTATACGGGGAAGCTTTGACAGAGCCGAATATCCTGCTTCCGGAGAATGAAGCATGTCTTCGTCTTCCGGGAATTGATGGTAAGGCAAAGATGAGTAAGTCACTTGGTAACTGCATTTATCTTGCAGAGGAGCCGGATGAAGTAAAGAAGAAAGTAATGAGTATGTATACAGATCCAGACCATATTAAGATCACAGATCCTGGTAAGTTAGAGGGAAATACAGTATTTATTTACTTGGATGCATTCTCAAAACCAGAACATTTTGAACGGTATCTGCCGGAATATGCAAACCTGCAGGAGTTAAAGGATCATTATACAAGAGGTGGTCTTGGTGATGTGAAGGTAAAGAAGTTCCTTAACAATGTGCTTCAGGAGGAATTAGAGCCAATCCGTAACCGGCGTCACGAATATGAGAAAGATATTGCTTATGTATATAATATTTTAAAGAAGGGCAGTGAAGAGGCTGAGAAAGTTGCTGCCCAGACTTTAACTGCGGTTAAAGATGCAATGAAGATCAACTATTTTGAAGATAGCGAATTAATCGCAAAACATATTGCAAAGTATCAGAAATAGACGAGAGAACCATACAGAAGAAGGAGATTAAAGAGATGGAAAAGTTATTACACACTCCGGAAGGAGTAAGGGATATCTATGATAATGAATGCAAGAAGAAACGAAAGGTACTTTCTAAGATGCATCATGTCTTATCTCTTTACAGTTATAACGATATAGAGACTCCGACCTTTGAATTTTTTGATATATTCAATCAGGATAAAGGATCGGCTGCGTCCAATGAGATGTATAAGTTCTTTGACCGTGATAATAACACCTTGGTGCTGCGCCCGGATATTACACCTAGTATCGCAAGATGTGTGGCCAAGTATTATGACGAGGAAGATCTTCCAATCCGTTTGTGCTATCAGGGAGATACGTTCCTGAACACACACAATCATCAGGGAAAGTCACATCAGATCACACAGCTTGGTGCAGAGTTAATTAATGATGATTCATCTGCGGCGGATGCAGAGGTGATCGCAACAGTGATCGATTGTTTCTTGGCGGCAGGAGTTACTGAATTCCAGATTGAGATTGGTGAGGTAGAATTCTTTAAGGGTATCTTAGAGGAAGCAAATCTTTCGAAGGAGACAGCAGAAGAGATTCGTCAATGCATTCATAACCGGAATTTTTTTGCGTTAGAGTCATTAGTAAAGTCGTTAGAATTATCTGACTCTGTAAGAAATGTATTATTAAGCTTTGATCAGTTATTTGGTGGATGTGAAATGTTAGAGCATGCCAGAACTTTAGTAAGCAATGCAACATCCTTAGAGGCGATTAACCGGTTAGAAAAGGTATATACAGCTTTGTCCTACTCAGGATATGAACAGTACATCAGTTTTGATTTCTCACTGCTTAGCAGATATGAGTATTATACAGGTATCATGTTCCGTGGATATACGTACGGAACTGGTGATGCGGTTGTCAAAGGTGGACGATATAATAATCTTTTGAATCAGTATGGCAAGGATGCACCAGCTATCGGATTTGCATTCTATATTGAAGATCTGATGAAGGCAATTACCAGACAGAAGGTTGAAGTGGCAATTGATAATTCTGACAGTATTATCCTATATGATATTGAGCATCAGAAATACGCGATTCATTTTGCTAATCAGTTGCGAAAATCAGACCGTAAAGTAGAGCTGATTCGGAAGTCAAAGAAGAAGGATGTCAATGCTTATGCAGAATACGGTAAGAAGAATCATTTTTCAGGTATGTTTTATCTGACTTCAGATAAGACGGTAGACGTATATGATTTTGTTGCAGAAGAGATTGGCAGTGCCTTGATCGAAGATATAGAATTATGCTAACGATTCATTGGAATCAGAAATGAGGATAGACATGAGATATATTACATTTGCATTAGCAAAAGGTCGTCTTGCAAAGAAGACTTTAAGCTATCTAGAACAGATTGGAATTACCTGTGAAGAGATGAAAGATCCAGATACAAGAAAGCTGATCTTCACGAACGAAGAATTGAAGCTGCGTTTCTTCTTAGCGAAGGCTGGGGATGTTCCAACCTATGTAGAATATGGGGCAGCAGATATTGGTGTTGTTGGTAAGGACACAATCTTAGAGGAAGAACGGGATAATATCTATGAAGTATTAGATCTTGGATTTGGCAAATGCAGAATGTGTGTCTGTGGACCGGCTTCTGCCAAAGAGATCTTACAGAAGAATGAGATTATCCGTGTAGCCAGTAAATATCCGAATATTGCGAAGAATTATTTCCAGACCAAGAAGAATCAGACCATCGAGATCATTAAGTTAAATGGTTCTGTGGAATTAGCGCCAATCGTGGATCTTTCTGATGTGATCGTGGATATTGTAGAGACAGGAACCACGCTTCGTGAGAATGGATTGGAAGTATTAGAAGAAGTATGCCCATTATCCTGCCGTATGGTAGTGAACAAGGTAAGCCTTAAGATGGAACAGCAACGTATTCTTAAGATTGTTAATGATTTAAAGAAATTAATATATGAACAATAATGAAAGAAGGATGAGAACATGCGAATTGTAGAGCTGAATAACGAAACCAAGAAGAATCTCTTAAATGATCTGTTGAAAAGAAGTCCGAATAATTATACAGAGTATTCAGACACTGTTCAGGCGATTGTAGATGATGTCAGAGAACATGGAGACGCGGCATTATTTTCTTACACAAAGAAGTTCGATAAAGCAGACATTACCAAGGACAATGTGCTTGTAACCAAAGAAGAAATTGAAGAGGCATACACACAGGTAGATGCTCATTTGGTTGAGGTTATTCGGAAAGCACTTGTGAACATCCGTACTTATCATGAGAAACAGAAGCAGTATAGCTGGTTTGATTCCGCTGAAAATGGAACGATGTTAGGACAGAAGGTAACTCCACTTCATTCTGTTGGTGTGTATGTTCCGGGTGGTAAGGCAGTGTACCCATCTTCTGTATTAATGAACATTGTACCAGCAAAGGTAGCAGGAGTTCCGAATGTAATCATGACAACTCCTTGTAATGCAGAAGGCAAGGTATATCCGACCACATTGGTGGCGGCTAATGAGGCTGGCGTGGATGCCATTTACAAGGCAGGCGGGGCACAGGCAATTGCATCGTTGGCGTTTGGTACGGAATCCATTCCGAAAGTAGATAAGATCGTTGGTCCTGGTAACATTTTTGTTGCACTTGCCAAACGTGCGGTATATGGTTATGTCAGCATTGATTCGATTGCAGGTCCTTCTGAGATCTTAGTGCTTGCGGATGAGTCTGCAAACCCAAGATATGTTGCAGCTGATCTGTTATCACAGGCAGAGCACGATGAATTAGCATCCGCAATTCTTGTAACGACCTCAGAGGAATTAGCAAAGAAGGTTAGTGCTGAGGTAGATCAATTTGTAGCGAACTTAAGCCGGAAAGAGATTATTCAGAAGTCGTTAGATAATTATGGATATATATTAGTCGCAGATTCTTTAGAAGAAGCAATCTCTGCAACCAATGATATTGCGAGTGAGCATTTGGAGATTGTAACAAAGAATCCGTTTGAGGTAATGATGAAGATAAGAAATGCAGGGGCTATCTTTATTGGCGAGTATAGTTCTGAGCCGCTTGGGGATTACTTTGCAGGACCGAATCATGTATTACCAACGAATGGTACAGCGAAATTCTTCTCACCACTTAGCGTAGATGACTTTGTCAAGAAATCAAGTATTATTTATTATTCAAGAGAAGCATTAGAGCCGATTCATCAGGATATCATTGATTTTGCTACCAGCGAGCAGTTGACAGCACATGCCAATTCCATTAAAGTACGATTTGAATAGGATCTGTTCAAAGAATATAGTAATTAGAAGGATTGTGTGATACAATGAGCGGTAGGATATAAGATCCGACCACGGAAGGGAGCGTGCGTACATGGCAGGCAGAATTGCTTACATCGAGAGAAAGACAAACGAGACAGACATTAAGTTAGAATTGCATATAGATGGTTCCGGACAGACAAAGATTGATACCGGAATTGGTTTCTTTGATCATATGTTGAATTCCTTTGCAAGGCATGGTTTTTTTGATCTGAAAGTATTGGCGAAAGGAGATCTATATGTAGATTCCCATCATACGATCGAGGATACCGGAATCGTCTTAGGACAGGCGATCAAGAAGGCAATCGGTGATAAGAAAGGAATTAAGCGGTATGGACAGCGAATCCTGCCAATGGATGAGACTTTGATGTTATGTGCATTGGATCTGTCTGGCAGACCGTATTTTTGCTATGATATGAACCTGACAGTGGATCAGGTTGGCTATTTTGATACCGAGATGGTGAAGGAATTTTTCTATGCGGTATCTTATAGTGCCGGAATGAATCTCCATCTGAAACAGTTAGATGGAAGCAATAACCATCACTTGATCGAAGCGGCATTCAAAGCATTTGCAAAGGCTCTGGATGAAGCAACGCAGATTGACCCACGTATGAAAGATGCTGTATTATCAACCAAAGGATCTTTGTAGGATTGGTTGATGGTTGAAGGAGGATATTATGAGTTATGTAAAGTTGATTGCAGGATTAAGCCGCAATAATGCATTAGAAGCAGCAACAGCTTATTCCAATGACGGTGCAGATGAGATTGCGTATATGGATATGACAGCAATCGAAGATGGACGTGAACCGGATGTGGAGTTTATGAAGAAGATTGCTGAGACCGCAGAAGTACCGTTGATTGTCGGCGGCGGTGTGAAACGATTAGAAGACGTAAAGAAGATGTTATATGCCGGCGCAGCAAAGGTATATATGAAACATGCAGCAAGATTAGATATTCATTTTGTGAAAGAGATGGCAGAACGTTTCGGAAAAGAAAAGATCGGTGTTGCCATTGATATGAATGATGTAGATGTGGTGTCTTTCGCTGTGAAATGCGAAGAGATGGGAGCTGGCAACATCTGGTTGTTGGGATTTAAGACAGGAATGGAACAGCGTGTTCGCGAGATCAAGGAAGCATTAGATGTTCCGGTTATGATTGATGTGGATAATGTGTCAGAGGAACAGCTTGCAAAGACAATTTTGGACAGCGCGGTAGATGCTGTGTTATATACAGGCGACGAAGTTGTTAACATGATGCAAATAAAACATTTTCTTTCCGGTAAGAATATAGAAGTAAACACATTTGAAAGTGCTTTGGATTTTGATACATTCAAGCTGAATTCGGATGGTCTGATTCCATGTATCGTTCAGGATTATAAGACACAGGAAGTCTTAATGATGGCATATATGAACAAGGAATCCTATGCCAAGACTTTAGAGACCGGACGTATGACATATTATTCCAGAAGCCGTCAGAAGTTATGGATGAAGGGCGAGGAAAGTGGTCACTTCCAGTTTGTGAAGGAACTAATCATTGATTGCGACAAAGATACGATTCTTGCAAAGGTATCACAGATCGGAGTTGCCTGTCATACTGGTAATCCAACCTGTTTCTTTACACCGCTTGCAAAGAAAGAGTATGATAATACGAATCCACTTACGGTGTTTAATGAAGTATATAACACGATCGTAGATCGTAAGCTTCATCCGAAAGAAGGTTCTTATACCAATTATCTGTTTGATAAAGGAATTGATAAGATTCTTAAGAAGGTCGGTGAAGAATGTACCGAGATCGTAATTGCTGCCAAGAATCCAGATCCGGAGGAGATTAAGTATGAGATTACTGATTTCCTGTATCACTGTATGGTTCTTATGGTAGAACGTGGTGTGACATGGGAAGACATCACAAAGGAATTAGACAACAGACACTAAAGTGTTTGATATAAGGAGGTATGTGCATGGAGTTTTTAAGCGAATTTTTGACATATGCATTTAAGTATGTGGTATTGGGTGCAATTGCGTTTGCCGGAATTATGTGTGCTGTCAGATCAAAGAAGAAACAGCAGGCAGAAGAACTGGAGGCGCAGAAGACAACACAGGAATAATGGGTTGCCTTGATGGGGATTACAATATTTAAGTAAGTGAGGATACGATTGTGAAGAAATACGGTTTAAATGAACTTAGAAAAATGTATTTGGATTTCTTTGAGAGTAAGGGACATCTCAAGATGAACAGCTTTTCATTAGTCCCACACAATGATAATTCATTGTTATTGATCAATGCAGGTATGGCACCGTTGAAGCCATATTTTACCGGACAGGAGATTCCACCAAGAAAGCGTGTAACAACCTGTCAGAAGTGTATTCGTACCGGTGATATTGAGAATGTAGGTAAGACTGCACGTCATGGTACATTTTTCGAGATGCTTGGTAATTTTTCATTTGGTGATTATTTCAAGAAAGAAGCAATTGCCTGGTCATGGGAGTTTTTGACCGAAGTGTTGGAGATGGACCCGGATCGTTTGTATCCATCTGTATATTTAGAGGATGATGAGGCCTTTGATATCTGGAATAAAGATATTGGAATTGCCAAGGAGAGAATCTTCCGCTTTGGTAAAGAGGATAATTTCTGGGAGCATGGTTCTGGCCCTTGTGGTCCTTGTTCTGAAATCTATTATGATCGTGGCGAGAAGTATGGCTGTGGTAAGCCGGATTGTACGGTTGGCTGTGACTGTGATCGTTACATGGAGATCTGGAATAACGTATTTACCCAGTTTGATAATGATGGTCATGGTAACTATACAGAGTTAGAGCATAAGAATATTGATACCGGTATGGGACTAGAGCGTCTGGCATCTGTTGTACAGGATGTAGATTCCATCTTTGACGTAGATACGATTGAGGCACTTCGTAACAAGGTATGCGAGTTTGCACATACTACTTACCATGAGGATGAGGAAAAGGATGTATCCATCCGTCTGATCACAGACCATATCCGTTCAGCTACATTTATGATCTCAGATGGTATTATGCCATCTAATGAAGGAAGAGGTTATGTACTTCGCCGTCTGATTCGTCGTGCAGCCCGTCATGGACGTTTGTTGGGAATCGAGGGAACCTTCTTAGCAAAGCTTTCTGAGACAGTAATTGAAGGTTCGAAGGATGGATATCCAGAATTAGACGAGAAGAAAGAGTTCATTTTCCGTGTACTGACACAGGAAGAAAATCAGTTCAATAAGACGATTGATCAGGGTCTTGCAATCCTTGCAGATATGGAAGCAAAGCTTGCAGAAAGCGGCAATAAGACGTTAGCAGGTGCAGATGTCTTCAAGTTATATGACACATATGGATTCCCGGTAGATCTGACCAAAGAGATCTTGGATGAGAAGGGTTATGCCATTGATGAGACAGGCTTCCAGGTTTGTATGGAAGAACAGCGTACCAAGGCTCGTACTGCAAGAAAGACAACCAATTATATGGGTGCGGATGCAACGGTATATGATGAGATCGATCCGGCAATTACAACAAAATTTGTCGGATATGATAACAGCACATGCGACTCTAAGATCACAGTGCTTACCACAGATGCAGTGGTAGAGGCAATTGCAGAAGGGGACGAGGCAACCTTATTTGTAGATGAGACTCCATTCTATGCAACCATGGGTGGCCAGCAGGGTGATACTGGTGTGATCCAGACAGCTGATGGCGGTGAGTTTGTAGTAAAAGATACCATCAAGTTAAAGGGTGGCAAATATGGTCATATCGGAACTGTTACAAAGGGAATGTTCAAGGTAGGTGATACCGTAACGCTTTCAATCGATACAGCAAAGCGCGCAGATACCTGTAAGAATCATAGTGCAACACATTTGTTACAGAAAGCACTTAAGATGGTTCTTGGCGATCATGTAGAGCAGAAGGGTTCTTTGGTTACACCGGATCGTTTACGTTTTGACTTCTCTCATTTCTCCCCAATGACAGAGGAAGAGATTGCTAAAGTAGAAGCGATTGTCAATGAAGAGATTGCTAAGGCATTGCCGGTTGTGATTAAGGAAATGCCGATCGAAGAAGCTAAGAAAACTGGTGCGATGGCATTATTCGGTGAGAAGTATGGAGACACCGTACGAGTTGTCAATATGTCTGATTTCTCAGTTGAGCTTTGTGGTGGTACTCATGTAGCCAATACCGGAATGATCACAACCTTCAAGATTGTATCTGAATCTGGTATTGCAGCTGGAGTAAGACGTATCGAAGCTTTGACAGGAGCCGGAGTATTTGCATATTATAAAGAGATTGAAGAGAAGATGCAGGAGGCTGCTGCCTTGTTGAAGGCAACTCCAGATCAGTTATTAGATAAGATCAGCCATACCTTGAAGGAAGTGAAGGAATTGACATCAGAGAATGAATCTTTGAAAGCAAAGCTTGCTAATGAGTCATTAGGTGATGTTACTTCAGATATGGTAGCTGTGGGAGACTTTAATGTACTTGCTACTTCTGTTGAGGGAGTAGATATGAACGGACTCCGTGATCTGGGAGATCAGTTAAAGACTAAGGTATCAGAAGGTATCGTAGTGATCGCATCTGCAAATGATGGCAAGGTCAACTTAATTGCCATGGCAACAGACGGTGCGGTTAAGAAGGGCGCTCATGCAGGTAATCTGATCAAAGAGGTTGCTCCACTTGTTGGAGGTGGCGGCGGTGGTCGTCCAAACATGGCACAGGCGGGTGGTAAGAATCCGGCAGGAATTGCAGATGCTATTGCCAAAGCGAAAGAGGTCGCTGCAAGCCAGTTATCTTAAACGTATATTTTCGTCAAGCATTTTGTTGGGAAATTCATAACAAAATGCTTGACGTATGAATATTTTATGCTATAATCTTATTTGTGTTTTAAATAACCCAAGGTTGTATGGCAGACACAATATGCAACTGAAGGGAGGTCGGGTGAGAGAATGTCAAACGTTATTGTTAAAGAGAATGAGACTTTGGACAGCGCTCTTCGTCGTTTCAAGAGAAATTGTGCGAAGGCTGGTATTCAGCAGGAGATTCGTAAGAGAGAGCATTACGAGAAGCCAAGCGTAAGACGTAAGAAGAAGTCTGAGGCAGCTAGAAAAAGAAAATTCAAATAATACGAATTTAGCAGGGTTATTGCTTTAAGAAGCAATAACCCTTTTTTCGTTATTTACTCATATATGATCGATATGATTCATATACTAAAAAGAACAAATGGAATTGGCAGGTTGCGGAATTGGAAGTGCCAGGTGATGTCTTATATGGTGATGTATTAGTAAAACTTTCCGGTAATCGGGAAGCAATAATAGAAAATTACAAAGGTATTTTGCTATATACAGAAGAGGAGATTGCAATTGCCTGCAAAAAATTCACCCTTCGTATTTGTGGCTCTGATCTACATATTCAATATTTCTCTGGCAGTGATATGAAAGTGATCGGAACGATTGCAACTATAACATATATATCGAATGGAGAATTATGCTGTTAAAAATATTACGCTTTTTATTTGGATATATTCGAATGGAAGTATATGGATTTGCACCGGAACGTTTGATAAATCTATTGATTGAGAATCAGATTGTGATCTGGGATGTTGTTACAACGGAGCAGGGGTATGAATTCTATACAGGCAGGAAGAATCTTTTGCGTATGAAACCATATTTACAGAAAACGAATATGAAGATTAAGATTCTTCATCGATATGGTGTCCCATTTTTAGTAAAGAGATATCGAAAACGTGTGATGTTTTTTGCGGGATTTACACTATTTTTAGTTATCTTATATACATTATCACTATTCGTGTGGGAAGTGAATGTGACCGGGGAAGACAAATTGGTTGCGGATAGTATACACAAAAGAATTGAGGAACAATATATTCCACTTGGAACGTTAAAATCTAAGATTGATTGTGCGAAGTTGGAACAGATATTACGGAAAGATTTTGATGAAATTTCATGGATTAGTTGTGAATTGAAAGGCACGGGGCTTACTGTTTACTTAGAAGAAGGGATGAAACCTAAACAAGAGGATAAAGAATCACCGGGAGATATGGTGGCAACACAGGATGCTACGATTACCAAAATGATCACCAGACAGGGAACTCCGGTCGCTAAGGTAAAGGATCAGGTGAAAAAGGGAGATATTCTGATATCTGGAACGGTATATATATATGATGACAACAATGAAGTAATGGAGACGAATTACATCCGTGCAGACGGGGATGTATATGGAACGGTTCACTATGTATATGAAGACTATGTGGATATGCAGTATTACGCCAAGAAATATACATCAAAAGGAAAGAAATATATTACATTTTATCTGTTGGATTATTCTTTTACACCGTATATTTCTAAAAAAAATACAGAAAATATGGATACGTATACACAGATTCATAAGGCACGGATTTTACAGGATTTCTATCTTCCATTTGGCTATAAGGTTATAAAACAGACACCATATGCGTTGGAAGCAAAGACACGCAGTGAACAGGAAGCGAAACAGATATTGAAGGCACGTTTTCAGGAAAAAATCAAAACATTTCATGAAAAAAAGGTAGAAATCATAGAAAATAATGTTACAATAGAAAAGAAAGACGGGAAAATGATCGCAACCGGAGAATTGATCTTGAATGAATCGGTTGCTGGCTGGAAAGAATCATCAGGAGATCATCCGGTTCCGTCGTCGGAGGAATAGAGAACAGGAGAATAATATGAGTGCATGTGAGAAAAGCATCATGATACCAGCGGATTGCATTGCAAATGTGTTCGGACAGTTCGACACACACGTCAAACGGATTGAACGTACTCTGAATGTGACGATGGTGTTGCGGGATACCCAGCTTAAGATTATGGGAGAAGAAACATTTGTTAATAAGGCGATAGAAGTTATAGAATCATTGGTTGGTCTTGCCAAGAGAGGAAATACAATTACAGAGCAGAATGTCAATTATGCATTATCTTTATCAGAAGAACACCATTCGGATACAGTGGTAGAACTAGATAAAGATGTGATTTGTCATACCGTGAATGGAAAACCGGTAAAGGCAAAGACAATCGGTCAGAGACAATATCTGAATGCAATTGATAAACATATGATTGTTTTCGGAGTTGGTCCTGCAGGAACCGGTAAGACATATCTTGCAATGGCAAAGGCGATTACAGCATTTAAGAATGATGAGGTAAACCGGATCATATTGACCAGACCTGCAATTGAAGCAGGCGAGAAATTAGGATTTCTTCCGGGAGATCTGCAGAGTAAGGTAGATCCATATCTGCGTCCATTATATGATGCCCTTTATGAAATTATGGGGGCAGACAGTTTCCTTAAGAATATGGAAAAAGGGTTGATTGAAGTTGCACCACTTGCCTATATGCGAGGCAGAACGTTAGATAATGCGTTTATTGTGTTGGACGAGGCACAGAATACAACACCAGCTCAGATGAAGATGTTTCTGACCCGAATTGGATTTGGTTCCAAAGCCATTATAACCGGTGATCTGTCGCAAAAAGATATTCCAAAGGATGCAGTAAGTGGATTGGATGTAGCACTTAAAGTCTTACGGAATGTAGAAGATATTGCAGTGTGCCATATGACAAGTCAGGATGTAGTAAGACACCCGTTAGTGCAGCGGATTGTCAAGGCATATGATGATTATGAGGCGAAGCATACAAGGAAAGGAAACCGTTCATAGAATCTTGATTTATCCCTATATATCGTATATAATAGATTCAGTTCTGAATCGGGATTACAAGATATAGAGTGACGATTTCAGGGAATTATTATAACAACTGTGAATGGAAGAGGAAAGATGACAATATTACTAGAGAATGAATGTGATATCGATCTTGGAATGGATTATGAGGCAATTGCTTCGCGGGTAGTGGAAGCAGCACTTGATTATGTGAAGTGTCCATATGAGTGCGAAGTGAATATTTTATTGACAGATAATGATGGTATTCAGGCTGTGAATAAGCAGATGCGTCAGATCGATGCACCGACGGATGTTCTTTCGTTTCCAATGATTGATTTTGAGACAGAGGCAGATTTTTCGATTGCAGAGACAGACGAAGCATCTTATTTTGATGCTGCAACCGGAGAATTATTGTTAGGGGATATCATGATTTCATTAGAGAAAGTGATAGAACAGTCTAAGCAGTACAATCACAGTGTTGTAAGGGAATATGCTTTTTTAATTGCACATAGTATGCTGCATTTATCAGGATATGATCACATGGTAGATGAAGAACGAATCCGTATGGAGCAGATGCAGGAAGCAATTTTACAAAGTATAGGTTATACAAGAGACATTACAGAGTAAGGAGAGCATTATGAAGAAGAGATTACTTGCAGCTACATTGGTAACAATTGCCGCTTTGGGATTGTTTGGATGTGGTAAGAAAGAAGAAGCAACAACAGAAAGTACGACAGAAGCAACAACTGAGGCAACAACAGAGGATACTGCACATGAAGGAATGGAATATAATGAATTAACCGGTGAATGGTCAAAGGATTATGTACCACACAGACCAGTTGCTGTTATGATCAATAACCTGAAAGAAGCATTGCCTTCTTCTAGTACCAAACAGGCAGATATCATTTATGAATGTATGGTAGAAGGTGGAATTACCCGAATTATGCCAATTTTCTCTAACTATGACGGATTAGAGGCTATTGGTTCTGTTCGAAGTGCAAGACATTATTATATCAATATTGCGAATGAATACGATGCCATTTATGTACATTATGGACAATCGAAGCCGGCCAAGGAGAAATTGGAGAAACATGCCATTGATAATATCAATGGATTAACATATGATGCCGGTTTCTATCGTGACAGCAGTCGTGTTGCCCCACATAATGCATATACTTCCGGCGAACGTATTGTAAAAGGTATTGAAGATTTTGGATATTCTACAGAGTATGATGATTCTCACGAGAAAGTATTTTCTTTTAACGAGGAAGATACAGAGCTTACGAATGGACAGGATGCGAATACGGTTCATGTGAATTTCAGCAGTTATTCAAAGCCGTATTTTGTATATAATGCAGATACAAAGTTATATGACCGTTATGAATATGATGCACCACAGGTGGATGCACTTGCAGATGAGAATGACAATGTACTGAATTTCAAGAATGTGATCATTCAGATTTCACAGTATGAATGTATCAATCCGAAGAATGATCTTCAGGAGCTGACACAGGTAGGGGAGGGAAATGGTTATTACTGTACGGATGGTAAAGCAATTCCAATTACCTGGAAGAAAGATAACAAGAAGGGAAAGACAAAGTATTATACCGAAGATGGACAGGAATTACTGTTGAATCCTGGTAAGACATGGATCTCTATTATTGGTAACGGTGATAATACAGGAGTTTCTTTTGAATAAATGATGTAATATCATAAGGGGTTGTCCCAATCGGAACAGCCCCTTATGCTTTAGGAAGAAGGTAGACATATGACCAAAGAAGAATTGATCGTTTGTGCCAGAAAGGCAGCTACAAAAGCATATGCACCATATTCGAATTTTACAGTAGGCGCAGCATTGCTCACCAGACAGGGCAAAGTATATACAGGTTGCAATATCGAGAATGCATCATATGGTGCAACCAACTGTGCAGAACGTACTGCCATATTCAAAGCTGTATCCGAAGGAGAAAGAGATTTTGTGGCAATTGCAATTGTTGCAGGGGATGGTTCAACCGCATATCCATGTGGAATCTGTTTACAGGTTATGAATGAATTTCTGCCAGAGGGTGAAGTGATACTGGAAGAGAAGGGTGCGATTGCTGCATATTCCTTGAAAGAATTATTGCCAAAGGGGTTCATATTATAAGATACATGAGAGGGAGTTATGTTTGATATTCTATTTCATATACAATTATTAGGCGTTGTTATTGGATTTGCCAACTTAATTGTTGTAAGCATACAGAAAAGTTCAGAGAATCAGAAGATTTTGATGGCGGCATCTACCTGTGCGTTTATAAGCATCATTGCTTATACACTTGAAATGCAGGCAACCAATATACCAGAGATGTTGTTGGCGGCTCGTTTTGGTTATATTGGTAAGTCGTACGTTATGATTTTACTGATTCTTTTTGAATGCAGATATTGCAATGTGAAGATTTCAGATAAGATCATGAAAGGGATATTTATTTTTAATACTTTTATGCTTTTGGTAATACTGACTTGTCCACAGCATGATTTTTATTATAAGAATATTGGCATGGTCACTTCAGGATTTTTCCCGCACCTTCAATTTGAACGTGGAATTGGCTATTATATGTTTATGGCTGTTACATTATGCCTGATGGGATATTCCTGCTATATATCTTTGGTACAGTGTCTGAAACGCAAAGGAGACGAACGTAAGAGAATCTTTCTGTTGATGTTGGCGGGAGTGTTTCCAACACTGATTCTGGGTCTGTATTTAAGTGGTGTTCTGAATGAATTTGATCCAACGCCGATTGGAATTACTATTTCATGCTGTCTGGTAACGGTAAATGTACTGAATTACGGATTGCTGGATACAATGCAATTAGCAAGAGAGAATGTGATTGAGAATATCAAAGAAGGTGTTCTGATCGTAGATGCGAATTATAACTTGTTATATTGTAATGATGTTGCAAAAGATATCTTTCCACAATTACAGGATGAGACAAAAGTAAATGATATCGTAACTAAGGTGTTTGACACGGAAGAGGAATCGGTATATAACAGTCAGAATAAGAATTATGAAATCCGGGTGTCTCCGTTATCAGAGGATTCCGTAGTCAGGGGCTATATGGCATGGATATTTGACATGACGTTTATTAATCGATATACCGACGAGATGATAGCACTAAAGCAGGAGGCAGAGCGTGCAAATCAGGCGAAATCCGTATTCCTTGCTAATATGAGTCATGAGATTCGGACTCCGATGAATGCAATTATGGGATTTTCTTCTCTTGCATTACAAGAAGATAACGTAGAACAGATGAAGGAACAGATTGGATATATCTATAGTTCTGCCAAATCCCTATTAAACATTATTAATGAGATTTTAGATATATCTAAGATTGAGTCCGGTAAACTGGAATTGTCTATGAGAGACTATTTTACCAAAACATTATTTGCAGATGTTATTTCTATTATCAGCTCGCAGATTCACGCAGACAGGGTTCGATTTAATTATGAGATACCAGAGAATTTTCCATCTGTCTTGAATGGAGATGAGACGAGATTACGGGAGGTTTTAATCAATCTTCTGAATAATGCAGTGAAATACACACAAAAAGGAAAAATTGTATTACAAATTGACATAGAAGATCAGACAGAGGATGCAGTTCATTTTGTGATGAGGATTACAGATACGGGAGTCGGAATCCGAAAGGAAGAACAGGAGAAGATATTTGGAATGTTTGTCCGGTCAGATAATAAGGAGAATATCAACATTGAGGGATCAGGATTAGGGTTATCTATTGTCAAAGGTTACGTAGAATTAATGGGTGGTACTTTAGTGTGTGATAGTGAATACGGAAAAGGGACTTCTTTCTCGGTTCATTTAACACAAAAGATTGTAGATGCAAGACCAATGGGATGTGTAGAATATAACGAGGAAGATGTTACGAAACCAGTTGATTTATCTTTTGCGGATTATTCTGCGTTAGTTGTGGATGATAATGAGATTAATTTGATTGTTACAAAACAGATATTAGAGCAATATCAAATACAGACGGATGTTGTATTGAGTGGACAAGCCGCAATTGAGGCTATCGAACAAAAGCATTATGATATTATATTTATTGATCATATGATGCCAGAGATGGATGGAGTTGAAACAATGCACCGGATACGCCGGATGCATGGGTGTTTAGTACATACTATTCTGGTCGCATTAACAGCAAATGCCATAGATGGAGTGAAAGAACAGTTGTTGGCAGAAGGTTTTGATCATTATTTAAGCAAACCATTATTGAAAGATGCTTTGGAACGATTATTACTCGCCTGTTTTCAGGTAAAACAGGCGGAGCAACAGATAGCAGCTGCCGGAAAACCCGCAATAGAAGAACGATTGCAACGGGCAGGTGTAGATATGAAAGCGGGCTTGTCTTATTGTAATGGTGATACAGAGATATATTATGAAATCTTGAATCTGGCAATAGAGACATATAACGAGAAAAGCCAGAAGTTAGAGCAGTATTATAGAAGCAGGGATTATAAGAATTACTTAGTTGCCATTCATGGACTCAAGTCTACTTTGTGGATTGTCGGAGCTACCGGGTTAGGAGATTTTGCTCAAAGGCAGGAACACTCTTTGAAATCCGAGAATACAGAATATGTTGAGAATACATACAGTGCATTGCAAAAGGATTATCATGAACTGGTCTGCCATATATATGAAACACTTGTAGAATTCTCATTGATAAGGGATGATCTTAAACATTGGAAGTCAATGTAATATGAATAAGATGTGATCGGCTTGGTCATACTTTCTCTATAGGAAATCCTGGAGGAAGCTATGAAGAGAAATATTATATTTGCAGTATTTGCATTGTTGACAGGTGTAATAGCAGCCGTTTCGGTCTATGCTTATCAATATTTTTATCCGGAAAAATATATACGTACACAGGATGGGCATTATGAAAATGTAACAACAGTGAAAGAACAATCTCCTTTTCCTATCACACAGGAGACACATTTTCAAGTGGAGTATTATTACAAAGAAGAAGATCGCACCCTGACAGAGGATATTGGAAGCATTCCTGCTTTGCTTGGCTGTGATAAATCAGGAGTAGAGCGTTATCTGAAAGATTACATGCGCCATTTATCCAAAGAAGAGCAGGAGGAAGGACTTGTATCTTATGGAATGATTGCCTATCGTGGTAATACGATATATTTACGTAAGACTTATCAAAAGCCTGTCTACAACGGGTATTATGCAAAGTCTTTTAACGGATATGTAGTCATTATGAATGGGGATGAAAAGACCGTGTATGAATACACACAGATTCCCATTCATTTACTTCCAGATGATATGAAAGAACAGGTTATGAATGGATATTATCTAGATAATGAAGAAGATTTGTATAATTTTTTGGAGAATTATTCAAGTTGACAGAACAAAGGAGTTACCATGAAATACGATATTATTATTGTTGGTGCCGGGGCAGCTGGATTATGTGCAGCCTATGCAGCATCTCATGCTAATATAAACCTGCGGATTGCAGTGCTAGAAAGACAATCAGTATGCGGCCGGAAGCTGAGTGCATCCGGTAATGGAAAAGGTAATCTGACTAACGCAGATTTTCAGTCGGAATATTATCATTCCTTTGAGCAATCAGATATTGAACAGTGGGTGCTGCAACATTCCTATAAAGAGATCGTATCATTTTTTGAGCAGATTGGTATTCCGTTATATGGGAAGAATGGATATTATTATCCGATGTCGAATCAGGCAAAGCAGGTGACCGGACTTCTTGTTGATAAATGCAGGAAGAATGGTGTTTCATTTATTCTGAATACGGAAGTTACTGATGTTAGCAGGAAACGTAACCGGGATAATTGTTATGTTCTAACTGATGTAGAAGGTAATACGTATGAAGGACGTTCTGTTATTCTTAGTACCGGAGGTGCAGCTGCTCCGAAACTTGGAGGAAACCGATCAGGATATCAGTTAGCCCAGAAGTTAAAATATTCCGTAAGTCCGATTCATTCTGTATTACGTCCAATCTATGTTGAGGATCCCTTATTGAAACTTGCGAAAGGAGTTCGTTTGGATGGCGAGGTAACGTTACAGGGGGCAGAAGGCGTGATTGCGCGGGAGTCCGGACAGATTCAATGGAATGCGGATAATCTATCGGGAATTGTAATGATGAATCTTTCCTGCTATCTACCGTATCAGACACAGGAGACAGAATTACATATTGATCTGTTGCCGGATTATTCCTGGAATGCATTGCGTGCGTATCTGAAACAACAATGTGACCGAAATCCCAAACAGACAATACAGACCTTACTTTTGGGAATCTTTCCATCTGCAATGGCACAATATCTGTTAAGACGGGTTCGTGTTGAAGAAAATCTTACCGGACAGGAGATTTCTGAAAAACAGTTAAACCGGATTACATCCAATATTAAAAAGTTGTCTTTCTGTCCATTATCAAGGGAGGATTATGAAAAGGCACAGGTTACATCAGGAGGAGTTCGACTGTCAGAGATTGATCTGACAACAATGGAATCACGAAAAGATACTGATATTTATGTAGTAGGAGAATTGTTGGATGTAAACGGATGCTGTGGAGGTTACAATCTGACATTTGCCATGTTATCAGGAATGCAGGCGGCAAATGCAATTATTGAGAAAAAGGTTAGCGGAGGCAGATATGATCGAGATTCGTGGAATTAAAGTACGTGTTGAGAAGGGACAACAGGAATTAGAACATCAGATTATGCGAAAACTGCGGTGCAAAGAATTGCCGTCATATACGATATTGAAACGTTCGATTGATGCAAGAAAGAAACCGGATATTTATTATATATATCAAGTGGGAGTTCATTTGCAAAATGAGTCCCGAGTCGTAAAGAAATTTAACGATAATAATATTATGTTAAGTAATAGGGTGCTATATCAATTACCGGAGAACGGAGAACAACGGATGGAACATCATCCGTTAGTGATCGGAGCCGGACCTGCTGGACTATTTTGTGCACTCTTATTGGCAAAGAGAGGATTTTCGCCGATTGTAGTGGAACGCGGATTAGACGTAGAAGAGCGGCTTGCACAAGTAGAAGCGTTTTGGCAGGGACAACCATTGAATTCAGAGTGCAATGTGCAGTTTGGAGAAGGCGGTGCTGGAACATTCAGTGATGGTAAGCTGAATACGCAGGTAAAGGATAAATATGGAAGAATCCGGTATGTATTAGAAGAATTTGTAAAGCATGGTGCACCAGAAAGCATTCTCTATGATAATAAGCCGCATATTGGAACGGATTTGTTGATCGAGGTAGTTCGAGGAATTCGACAGGAGATTGAAGAACTAGGCGGCTTGTTCTTGTTCGATACAAAAGCTGTGGATTTTCGTATGGATGGAGAACAGATTACAGAGGTACAATTATTACATAATGGAACCAGAACCTGGGTGGCATCGAACCATGTGATATTGGCGATTGGTCATTCGGCAAGAGATACCTTTGCGATGTTATATGAGAAGACTTTGCAGATGCGTGCAAAAGACTTTGCGGTTGGAGTACGCGTAGAACATCCTGCACAATGGATTCAGAAAGCAATGTATGGAGAGGGAAAAGCCGCTAAGATGTTACCGGCGGCACCTTACAAATTGACTTATCAGGCGACGAATGGCAGAGGGGTCTACTCCTTTTGTATGTGCCCGGGAGGATATGTTGTTAATGCTTCTTCGGAAACAGGTTATACAGCTGTAAACGGAATGAGTTATAGCGGACGGGATGGTGAGAATTCTAATTCAGCGATTGTTGTTACTGTAAGAAAGGAAGATTATGGTGGAGAATCTCCGCTTGCCGGTGTAGAGTTTCAGAGAAGCTTAGAAGCTGCAGTGTATGCACAGGGAAAAGGCAAAGTCGTAGTGCAGCGTTTTGAAGACTTTGAGGCAAAGAAACCATCAGAAAGAATCGGAAGCATTATTCCTCAGATTAAGGGCGGGTATATATGTGGTGATGTCTCAGCATGCTTGCCGGATTATGTGACGGATGCTATTATAGAGGGAATACAGCATTTTGAACGGGATATTCCCGGATTTTCGCATCCAGATGCAGTTTTAACCGGAGTAGAGAGCCGGACTTCTTCTCCTGTCCGTATCGATCGTGATGATGATTTTCAATCGAATATAGCTGGCATTTATCCGTGTGGTGAGGGTGCAGGATATGCAGGAGGAATTATGTCAGCTGCTATGGATGGAATGAAGGTTGCGGAAGCGATCATTCAAAAGTATTATAGATGATCGGCCGGAATAATTTGAGAAAAAAACAGATAACAATAAGTCAGAGAGGAATTAATACATGGATGATAAGAAAATAGCAAGAATTAATGAATTATATCACAAAGCAAAGTCTGAGGGGCTTAGTGAGAAAGAGAAAGTAGAACAGCAGATTCTACGGCAGGAATATATCGATTCCATTAAGCGTAACATTCGTTCGCAGTTAGATAATGCCAGCGTTAAGAACCCGGATGGAACAATCACACCGCTTAAGATGGTACGGGAGCGTAACATTAATGGAAAGTAAACTAGATAAGAAACAATTGCGCAAAGCCATGCAGCAGCGTAGAGCAGCTTTAAGTACGGAAGAACAACAGCGTCGCTCACTTCAGATAACAAAGCAATTATTCCAATCTGCTTTATATGATAAGAATATACGAATCTGTATCTATCAGGCATTTCGTAATGAGGTATCTTGTGATACAATTATGTATGAGTCATGGAAATGTGGAAAAGAGGTCTTTGTTCCGGTAACGGACGAACAGAATAAGACGATGGAATTCTATAAAGTGACAGAGCAGACGCAGTGGCGATTGGGAGCATATGGTATTATGGAGCCTGTGTTAGAAGCCGCAGCAAAACCATTGACGGAACCTGCACTTATATTGATGCCGGGTCTTGTATTCGACCGGGACAAGCACCGGATTGGATATGGTGGCGGTTATTATGACAAATATTTAGCGGTACATCCGATTCACGTAACCGCTGCACTGTGCTATGATTTTCAGATCGTATCAGAAGATCTTCCATATGAAGAACATGATATTCTGCCAGATTATATCATTACAGAAGACGCTATATTCTAAATAAAGGTGGATTGGACATCAGCAGACTGTAAGTGACTGCTGGTCAGACCACATATAGAAAAGGAGAAAAGTTATGGAATTAGAAATGATGGGAAAGCTTGCAAAGGAAGCTTCAAGAACACTGAACAAGTTATCAAAACCAATGAAGAATGCATGTCTGCTTACGGTAGCTAAGAATCTGGTAGATAATACGGAGCAGATTCTGGAAGCAAATGCAAAAGATATTGCCAATGGGAAGGCGAACAATATGCCGGAATCTCTTTTAGATCGGTTGCAATTGACACCGGAACGGATTGAGGGAATCGCAGAGGGGGTACGTCAGGTTGCAGCATTAGAGGATCCAATCGGGGAAGTACTTTCTATGAAGGAACGTCCGAATGGTTTGATGATCGGTAAGAAAAGAGTTCCTCTTGGCGTGATTGGAATTATATATGAGTCAAGACCAAACGTAACGGTAGATGCGTTTTCGCTCTGCTTTAAGACAAGCAATGCTGTAATTCTTCGAGGTGGTTCGGATGCCATTCATTCAAACATGGCATTGGTTGCCATTATCAAGGAATCTTTAGAGGAAATGCATGTCACACCGGATGCAATCTTTTTGTTAGAGGATACGAGCCGTGAGACTGCAACCCGCATGATGAAGCTAAATGAATATATTGATGTCCTGATTCCAAGAGGCGGTGCAGGTCTCATTCGTTCCGTTGTACAGAATGCGACCGTTCCGGTTATTGAGACAGGAACTGGTAACTGTCATGTATATGTGGATGCATCTGCAGATGTCGATATGGCAGTGGATATTGTAAAGAATGCAAAGTTACAGCGGTTAGGAGTATGTAATGCATGCGAATCTTTGGTGATCCATAAGGATATTGCAGATGCCGTGATGCCTCGGTTGATTGGCATGCTTAAGGAAAACCAGTGTGAGATCCGTGGGGATCAGAAAGTCCAGACATATGATTCCGGTGTGGTTCCAGCAACAGAAGAGGACTACGCAACAGAATATTTAGATAAGATCATTTCAGCCAAGGTGGTCAATTCGATTGATGAGGCGATTGAGCATATTAATCGCAATTCGACCGGACATTCCGAAGCGATTGTAACAAAGGATTATGAGAATGCACAGCGCTTCCTCAATGAGATTGATTCTGCAGCCGTATATGTGAATGCATCTACCCGGTTCACGGATGGATTTGAGTTTGGATTTGGTGCAGAGATTGGAATCAGTACCCAGAAACTGCATGCAAGGGGGCCGATGGGATTAGAAGCACTTACGACCACTAAATATATCATATATGGTAACGGACAGGTGAGACCATGATATACACTTTGTCAGATCAAGATCTAAACAATATGGAGAAATACAGTGTTTTAGATATTAAAATCAGTGTGATTGTACCCTGCTATAATGTATCGAACTATATTACTGCCTGTGTGAAAAGTATTGTTGAACAGACGATTGGTTTATCACATCTAGAGATTATTTTGATAAATGATGCTTCAACAGATGAAACTTATAATATGTTATTGAATATTGAACAACAATATCCAGATAATATTTTAGTGGTCAATTGTGATGTGAATGGAAAGCAGGGTAGAGCACGTAATATTGGGCTATCCTATGCTTCTGGTGATTATATCACATTTGTAGATGCCGATGATCAGATTGCTCCTGGAATGTTAGATGAGTTAATAAGAGGGTTACTGTATTGCGATGCTTCTATTGCTGAATGTGAAGCACAAATGATTATGGATTATAATAATATTCCTAAGAATATAGAACCGAATGAGAGCACTGTTCATAAGCTGACACGGGTTGAATCAGATGAAGAAGCTAGAATATTTTATATTAACCAGGCGTTTGAGACTTCGGTATGCCGTCGATTATATCGCAGGGATTTTATAGAAGATACTAAGTTATGTTTTCCGGAACAGATTTTTATGGAAGATATTTATTTCAGTCAATTGGCAATGATATATTGTAAGTCTATGTATCAAGTGAATATACCATACTATTTGTATTATATACATCCGGATTCCACAATGCACTCTGCCAGACTCGCATCTTATTATATGGATATCCATAAAGTATCCACTCTTGTAATTGAAACAGTGAAAGAAAGAGGATTATTTGAAACATATAAAGATGCATTACAATATGTGTATACCCAAAAAGTATTTCATGATTTGACAGATTTTATGAGCAAATCAATTAAACCATTTCCAATACACAATTATCAGATCATGAAACAATATATAGAAGATACATTTCATTAAAAGAATAGAAAAGGAGACGAGAATGAACACCAAATTTACAGGAAGCAAAGATTATGTAGCAAGTGAAGAATTGATGGCAGCTGTAGATATTGCCATTGCTTTAGAGAAACCACTTTTGATTAAAGGAGAACCGGGAACCGGTAAGACGATGCTTGCCGAGGCGATCAGCCAGTCAATGGGTAAGGATCTATATATCTGGAATATTAAGTCTACAACAAAAGCACAGGATGGACTTTATGTATATGATACGATCCAGAGATTATATGATTCCCAGTTTGGAGAAGAAGGGGTTGATGATATTGCACATTATATTAAGTTAGGTAAACTTGGTGAGGCATTTAAAGCAAATAAACAGGTGATCCTGTTGATTGATGAGATCGACAAGGCAGACTTAGAGTTCCCGAATGACTTATTGTGGGAGCTTGACAAGATGGAATTCTATATTCATGAGACGCACGAAACGGTCAAGGCAAATGAGCGTCCAATCGTTATTATCACATCAAATGCAGAGAAAGAGCTTCCGGATGCATTCCTGCGCCGTTGTATTTTCCATTATATTACATTTCCGGATCGGGAGCAGATGACCGAGATTGTACATGCTCATTTTGAAAACTTGGAAGAGAATGTATTAAAAAATGCATTGGATACGTTCTATTGGATTCGTTCGATCAAGGATGTCCGAAAGAAACCAAGTACTTCCGAATTGATCGATTGGATCCGTGCTTTGACGATTAGTGGAATTGACCCAGAGCATTTGAGGGAACAATTACCATTCCTCGGTGTGTTATTGAAGAAGGATGAAGATTTAGAGGCAGTTAAGAAGGCAAAGTTATACTAATTAGGTGAGGTAATCTATGTTTCTTGATTTTTTTGATACATTGAAGAGAAAAGGCATTGACGTGTCTATGACAGAATGGCTCACCCTGATGGATGCTTTAGATAAAGGTCTGATCGAATCAAACTTTACCAAGTTCTATTATGTGAGCCGTATGATCTTAGTCAAATCGGAATCGGATTATGATAAGTTTGACATGGCATTTTCGGAGTATTTCAAGGATGTAAAGTCAGAGGATGCGGCACTGAAACGGGTGCTGGAATGGCTGGATAAAGGTGATCAGATGGAATTTGACAAACAGAATCAGCAGATGTATTCTTTTTCACAAACACGCAATTCGGATGAAGTAAAACGGTTGTTCCGGGAGCGTCTGGCAGAACAGAATTCAGAACACAATGGAGGTAATCATTGGATTGGAACGGCGGGAGGTTCTGCATTTGGACATCATGGTCGTAATCTTGGTGGTATCCGTGTGGGAGAATTCGGCGGTATGCAGAGTGCCTTTCAGGTGATGGGTGCACACAAATATCAGGATTTCCGCAATGACAGAGTGCTTAATTATCGTCAGTTTCAGGTGGCGTTTCGGAGATTACGCCAGTATTCTTCGCGGTTAGATGTTCCTAAGACGGAATTAGATATTGATGGAACAATCGATAAAACATGTGAAAATGGCGGTTATCTACAATTAGAGTTTGACCGTCCAAGAAAGAATACCGTGAAACTTCTATTGTTGTTTGACTGTGGAGGAACAATGATTCCATTTATGGAACTATGTAACGAACTGTTTCAGGCAGTGCACAAGGCGAATCATTTCAAGGATGTGCAGACTTACTATTTCCATAACTGCATCTATTCAAAGGTCTATAAGACGGCAGAATGCGAGATTGGAGAGTGGGTCGATCTGGATTATCTGTTCCGGCATTATGACAAGGATTATAAGGTGATCATTGTCGGGGATGCACAGATGGCACCGGAAGAGTTATTAGATAAGAATGGTAATTATCGTGGGCCAAATGATGGTCTGTCCGGTTATGAATGGTGTCAGCTTTTGACGCAAAAATACAAAAAGTGCGTCTGGCTGAATCCACGCTATCACAGAGAATTAACCCGTATGCATTGGATGGAATCTGAGGATAAATTAGCGAAGCTGTTTCATATGTATTTGCTTTCCGTGGATGGTCTGAAGGATGCAATTACATATTTGTTGAAGACAAAGTAAGTATGGCATTTACCAAACACATTCAGTTCTTATATAAGAAGCAAATAGCAAAGGGAGAGTGATATAGATGATATCTTCTTTAATAGATGAAATGATCGCATATGACAAAGGTGATCCCAGACGGATCCAGCATTTTATGAAGGTGCATGACTTTGCACGGACAATTGGTCAATTAGAAGGCTTAGACAAAGATACGTTATATATCTTAGAATCCGCAGCGGTGGTACATGATATTGGAATACATGTATGTGAAGAGAAGTATGGCTCCTGTGAGGGTAAATTACAGGAAAAGGAAGGCCCTGCACTTGCAAAAGAGCTGTTGGAACACTTAGGATATAAACAGGAAGTGATTGATCGGGTCTGTTATCTGGTCGGTCATCACCATACTTATACGAACATAGATGGCATAGATTATCAGATTCTGGTGGAAGCAGATTTTCTGGTGAATCTATACGAAGATGAAGTTTCACCGGATGCGGTTTGCAAGGCATACGAGAAGATATTCCGGACAGAGTGTGGAAAGAAGATCTGTCGGAATATGTTCGGGATTGCGTAATAGATTGAGGTGGTATTGTGAAGAATTTTAATAATTTAGATAGAAGTTATAAGGCATACGGTGGATTAGCCTGCAGAAAAGAAGGTGTCTTGTACAAAGGGGAACCATATTTATTAAAGTATCCGGCAAATCTTAAAAACAAGGATTTGAAGGGCGTGAACCTAAGTTATGCAAACGATACCGTCTGTGAATATTTAGGATGTCATATTTTCAACCTGTTAGGGGTTCCGGCACAAGATACCGAAATAGGAATTGCATCTGATAAATTAGTTGTGCTATGCAAAGATTTTGCAATAGGCAAAGAGTTAATTGAGTTTAATAAGATCAAAGTCTCATCATCCAGAGACCTAAAAAATCCAGAAAATGGTGACATAACGAATGGCGAAGGAACTAATCTTGGCAATGTTCTTGAAGTGGTTCGTAATTCATATTTTTTCGAAGGACTGAATGCAGAAGAATTTTTCTGGAAATTATTTATTATTGATTTTATTATTGATAATCCTGACAGAAATAATGGTAATTGGGGATTATTGATTGAAAATGGTCAACGTTCCTTTGCCCCTGTCTATGACTGTGGTAATTGTCTGCAAAGTAAATGGGATGATGAGAAATGCCAAAAAGCACTTGATGATGATAGGATTTTTGAGGAAACCGTTTGGAAAAGAAAAGTATGTTTTTATACAGATGATGATGGTAAACGGATCAATCCTTTTAAATTAATACAGGAAGGTCGATACCCGATTTGCTCGATGGTTTTAGCCTGGGTGCTTCAGCAGGATTTTGATGCGGTTTATCAATTTATCCAGGAGTGCAATTTGATTAGTGATGTTAAACGCGAATTCTACTTGAAAATAATTACAGCAAGAGTTGAAATGCTTAAGAACATTGAAGAAAGTTTAAGTTCTATGTATAATGTTTTATAAAACTGAGAGTTTTGGAAGAAGTATTATAAAAAGAAAACAGATCTTAAGTATGTGAACAGCCCGGAGCATGATTGCTTCGGGCTGTTTTTCTGTTAAAAATTACAATCTGCCGTTAATTTATGCAATCTTCACAAATTAAAAAAACAATCTGTTAATATGTACCTACAGTAAAGAGTTTCGCTTACTTGTCGGAACAATCTGACCGGATAAGTGGGAGGTTCAAGGAGGATAACATATGAGAAGAAACAGAAGATTACAATGGCTTCTATGCACATGGATATTGTTCATAGGACTTGCTGGACTGATCGGTACAAAAGGGACTATGTATGTGTCTGCCGCATCAGCCACATCAGATTTTGTGATTGAGGATGGTGTACTGAAAGGATACAATGGAACATCCGTTGTGGTGACTGTCCCGGATGGAGTAACAACGATTAAAGCGGGCTTTCGGGCGAAGGCATCCATTGAACGAATCATCTTACCGGATTCGATAGAGAGTATTCAGAATGATGCGTTTTATAAATGTACGGGTCTTACAGAGGTGCGTTTTTCAAAGAATCTCACCATGATTGGTGCAAGGGCATTCAGAGGATGTACGAATCTGCAGTCGGTAGACTTGTCGAAGACATCCCTTACTTCGTTATCAGAGGGAACCTTTTATGGATGTACGAATCTGACAGATGTGTCATTACCGGATACGATCGTTACGATTGGTACGGATGCATTCCGGGACTGTAAGCATTTGGGAAGAATCAATTTTCCAAAACAATTACAGACAATCCTTCCATTTGCATTTGCAAGCTGTCAGTCGTTAAACAGTGTCACATTGCCGGATTCTGTAACCTATCTTGGCAAGAAGGCATTTGATGATTGTATCGGTATGAGAGAATTGCATCTTCCGGCAGGAATGACCTGTATTCAGGAAGCTATTGTAGATGGAGACTACATGTTAAAGACAATGACAATACCGGATACGATTGAAATAATACAGGCAGACGGTATTGAGACATCGAATCATTATATCAGTATGGGTGGTGTGAAGAGTGCAGGGGCACTGAAGGATATATATATTCCGGAATCTGTAACATTTATTGATGGAAGAGATGCTTTAAGTCAGGTGGAGACAATTCGAGGCATAGCGGGTTCTTATGCACAAAGTTATGCCGAAACCTATGGCATTACATTCGAACCGGTATCTTATAATGCAACGGTAACATTTGATGCCAGCGGTGGAAATGTAGCACAGGACACAAAAGACGTAATTCTTGGCGAGACGTATGGTGCATTGCCAACACCAACACTCAAAGGATATACCTTTACAGGATGGTATGCAGATGAGAATTTTAGCAAAGCAGTATATTCTACATCAACGGTGAAGAAGAGTGCAATCACATTATATGCCAGATGGGAGAAGACAACGGCAGATGAGAATACCTATCAAGGGGATTCGGATGATTTTGTAATCAGTCAAGGAAAATTAACGGCTTATAACGGTACACAGACAAGGGTAGTGGTTCCGGACGGTGTGACCAAGATTGGAGCTGCGTTCAGGGATAACGAGAATATTGTGTCAGTTGTATTGCCGGACAGCGTGACAGAGTTTTACGGAAACGGTTCATATGGGGCTTTTTCAGGCTGTACGAATCTGCATGAGATCAATATTCCGAAAGGGGTTACAACGATTGCACCTGGTATGTTTTCCGATTGCAGCAATTTAGAGCATATTGTATTGCCGGAGGGTGTGACAACAATCGGTAAGCTTGCTTTCAATAAAGCAACCTCTCTTACCAGTATTGTGTTGCCGGACAGTTTGACAACGATAGAAGACAAAGCATTTTTGTTTTGTAGTAATCTTCGGGAGATTACATTGCCGGAGGGTATAGAGAAGATTGGAGCAAGTGCATTTTACGAATGTAATGTATTACGGAGTTTGTCAGTTCCAGCAAATGTCAGTGAGGTTAATACAAGTCTTACAAAGCGTGCATATGGATTGGAACAGTTACAGTTTGTAAATGGTCTGACGTCAATCGGTGCAAGTGTTCTGGCAGATAATGCAAGAATTGATACGGTCTATATTCCAGGGTCAGTGACAAGAATTGATGAAGATTTTCTGAAGGACAGTAAGGCAGCCACAATCACAATTGAGGGATTTAAGAATAGTGCTGCATACGATTTCTATGAAGGACTTCAGAATAATACCCAATACAATTCACAATTCAGTAAGATTTCATTTAAGGCATTGAAATATGATGCAACCATTCATTTTGTAACGGGAATGGAAGGGAATACACTCAATGATCAGCAGGCTGTTGTCGGGAAAGGATACGGTACGTTACCTGTCTTAGAACAGGAAGATAATACATTCCTTGGATGGACGCTTGGAAAAGACAGCAAGAAGTTAGTTCGTTCTACGGATCTGGTAGAAAGCGAAGAGGTTACCTTATATGCAAGCTGGAGTAAAGACACGACAGGTGGAGATCAGAAAGAACCGGAAGAGCCGGATGGAACACCAACCCGTCTTCCGTCTGACAATATCAGTGAGAAACCGGCTGATGCAGAATACACAGAGATTGCAACGGCAGAAGAGTTAAATGCGATTCGTGACAATTTGAATGGCAATTATCGGTTGACCGCAGATATTGATCTGTCTCAGGTGACTGCAACCGGTGGAACTTATGATGTGGATGGCCTTGGCTGGTGTCCGATCGGGGCAACCAAAGATACACTTGCGGATGGATTTACCGGAACCTTTGATGGTAACGGACATACGATCCGTGGATTGACGATAACCGGTGAGGTGCCATATAAAGATGTTGGTTTATTTGCCAGAGTAGAGGGGGGAACTATTCGGAATCTTAAGCTTGCAGACTGCAAGATAGAAGGTGGTGGATCGGCAGTTCGTTCCGGATGTCTTGCCGGATATGTATCTGAGAATGAGGAGACAGGCAAGCAGGCATTGATAGAGAACTGTAAGATCACATCCGGTGAGATTAAATTCCTGACAGCGAAGGATGTAATCTCAGAGAATATTGCAGTTGGTGGTATTACGGGTTATATGGGTAAAGGTGTGATCCGTAATTGCAGCAGCAAAGCAGATGTTACTTACTTTTCAAATGAACAGGAATTTCCAACAGCAGCCTGTTCCCGGTTCTTAGGTGGTATTACCGGATATCTGCAAGGTGGAACTGTAACAAGGTGTAATAATACCGGAGTAGTCAGTTGCTTTCGTGATTATTACGGACAATGGTCAGATGCAGAAGAGGGCGATGTCGTAGCGGCTGCATTGACAGGAAAACATGTCTATGCGATTACTGGTGGAATCTGTGGTGTCGGTGCAGATGGTGGACGGATTACAGAATGTTATAACACAGGACAGGTTGATGCCTATATGGTAAATGATTACCATCTGATGTCCGTTAATTGTACGAGTTATTCCAATACGATGTCTGGTGGAATCTGCGGTGCACTTTATCTAAGCACAGAGATCCTGAATTGCTATAATACCGGAAGAATCCAGAGCTATTCTGACCGGAAATACACTCTGATCGATAATACTGCATCTACAACGGATATGTTCAACTCGATTCTTTCTATGTTAGATTCGATCACGACAGTAACACCGCCGCAGAATGCGATTGCATATACGGCTGGTATTGTGGGATATTCTACCAACAAGACGTCAGGGCCGGTAAAATATTGTTATAACACAGGAAGTCTGGCAGGATCTACCGGTTCGGTTTATGCGATTGCCAATGGTTCCGTACCGGTTGCATATTGCCGCTTCTTAGACATGACGTTAAAGGATAAAGACGGAACAGAATCAGCCTTATACGGTAATAATGATAACAAAAATTCCCTTTCAGGCGCCAAAGCATTAACCCAAGAAGAGATGATGGATAAGGACAATTACCGCTCATTTGATTTTGCTAATGTATGGTTCTTGGCAGAAGCAGGAATGAATGCACCACAATTATATCAGAATATGAATGCAACGATCCGGTCTGCAGAATTTGTAGATGTAGCCGGAAAAGAACTTAAGACAGAGTATGCATACGGAGAGCCGTTAGATCTTTCAGCCATTCAGCTATCCGTTCAGTTATCCGGCTATGAGGATGAAGTGCTATTAGATATTCCGGATAATATTGACTGCGGATATGATGCCTATACACCGGGAAAACAGACCATTTCCATTACAATGTTTGGTGCGACCAAAGAATTCGAGGTTACGGTAAAGGAAGCGGAATACGAAGTAGTTGTCAATAACGGCGAAGGTTCTGGCTTCTATCGCATGGATGAGGAAGTAACGATTCGGGCAGCCGAGCCGGAAGAAGGAATGCGGTTTGCAAAATGGAATGTTGTCCGAGGCAAAGTATCCTGCATTACCGATTTGACACAGAGTGAGCTGACCTTTCAGATGCCAAAGAAAACCATGGAATTAACTGCCGTATATGAGAAGATTCCAACACGCAGAGTAACCGTATGTAACGGAACAGGAAGTGGTGAGTATTTAGAGGGCAGTATCGTTACGATCAAAGCAAACATGCCGGAAGAGGGAATGTATTTTACAGGATGGAGAATTCAGGGTACAGATCATCAGGATCTGATAGCAGATCCATCCCTGGATGAAGTTACTTTTATTATGCCTGCAAGTAATGTGGTGATTACCGCACAATATGCATATAAGTCAACCGATCCAGTTGATCCGGTCGATCCAACCGATCCAACTGACCCAACCCAGCCAGGAGATAATACGCAGCCAGGAGGCAATACGCAGCCGGGTGACAATACCCAGCCGGGAGATAATACGCAGCCGGGAAGCAATACGCAGCCGGGAGGCAATACACAGCCGGGCAAGACAGATACAGTTTCAGATATTGCACAGGGTAATATTGACGCACAGAATCCGGCATCGGATAGCAGCACCGGACAAGGTGTATCTCCGGCAAAAGTTGGAACGGTATTATATAGCACAAAGTACAAATGCAAGGTAAAGGTGACATCAGCAGACAAAGACAACCCTACAGTAAGCTATGTAACATTTAGCAATAAGAAGGCGAAAAAGGTTACGATTCCAAAGCAGATCACAATTGACCATGTGACTTATCGGGTAACAGCCATCGGTAAGAATGTGTTCCATAACTGCAAGAAGTTAAAGACCATCTGCTTTGAATCCTGTGATATCCGGTCTATTGGAAATGGTGCATTCAAGGGTATTCACAAGAAAGCAGGCTTCACATTGAAGGGTTCTAAGAAAGCAAAGCAGGCTTGCAAGAAGCTTCTTAAGAACAAGAAGGTTGGATATGTGAAGACATGGAAGTTCAAGTAAAAGTTGGCAGGAGGAGAATATGAGAACGAAAAGAGCATGCAGTGTTCTTTTGCTGGCTGCACTTCTGATTGGAATGTTGCAGCCGGCAGCAAAGGTACAGGCGTTTGCATATGCGGCAGAACAATGGTTTGTTCTATATCAGGGAGGAAGTTTTTCCGGAGTGAATGGCCAGTCTGGTGCAATCAATACTTATGTAATGAACATGCGGTTGTTGTCGGATGATACCAAGGTATATGTAGAATATAAAAAGTCAGAATCTGCAGTAAAGGATACCTATTATTGGGTGGCTGATGAATCGTTGAAGGAAGATGATGGAGCCCGTTATGTCGTGGGAGATAATATACTCAAATCCATCTATAACGGAGGAGGCAGTATATATCTTCGAGTTGAGGCAGGTTCAGCCACTGTGCAATGGCCGGATTCAGATAAGGCAGATTATGCAAAACTGATGCCTTATCGATATACAAAGGGCAAAGCGGATTCGGGAGATGACGAAGATAAAGTAAAGCAAGAGGCAAATCCGGCACTACTTGAGGCAATATGTGAGAAATTCAAGTTAGACAAGTATTTTAAAGATTCCAAATTCTATATGTATAAGGCAGAAAAAGTTGCATCATACCTTGCAAAAGAGACAGGGAATGACGATCTTGCCAAGTTGTTTAATTCGTTTTCTCCAGATGGATTTAAGATGGAGGATGATGGTGGTAAATTTGTAGTGTCCTGTCAGCCGAATGATGAAGGGAATCTTGAGTGGAGATTTGCATTTCCGGTAAGTTCTGATGATGGAGACGACAAAGATTCCATGGCAGATTTCATACAGGATCATGAAGCATGGACACAATATAAAGATCAGGTGGATTTATTAGAGCAACGGTTAAAGGATGTAAAGGGAATTGCAGACGAGGTAAAAGCTGGTAAATGGAAAGATTATATTCCGGTAGGAGTTACGGATCGGGTACATATGCAGCATCTGTTAAATGACAGTGTAGAGGTGGAGACATACACACAAGGTTATATGGAGATTGTTACCGATCGCGATTTTAATTATCTAAGCAGTTGCGGCAATCTGGCAGGTGTGTTATCTGCTGAACAGAAGCAATATGTGAAACAATATCTTTCTTATATTGGAGGTATTCCATTTCCGTGGTTCTGGGCGGTTAATTATGATGTTACCGGCAAAGCACAATTGAGTTTGAAATGTGAACAGGATGCAGATGGAGGCAGAAGCTTAACGTCAGACACCGGTATTTATGCAAATGGTAATCTCGCAGCACAGGCAGGTGTTGGTGGATATGGTATGATCAGTGTAGCAGGACATCTGGATGCAAGTATCGATGCGGAAGTGACACAACGTAAGAAACTGTCCGCAAAAGGAAAAGCATATTTAGAAGCAATGGCACTAAGGTATTATAAGAAGACTATATTGCAATCCGAGGAGTATTCGCATACATTTTTCGATGTTTCAAACAAGAATAATGCAGAGGATATTGCAACTTTGGCATCATTGGATGATGCATTGATGTCAAGTGCCGCAGAAGAGGAACCATTGACAATGGTATCACGGGATTTCCTGAAAGAGACAACACCATGGGACGGGAAGGAACCAGATATCAGTCAAACCGCCAACAATGGAATTGCATTGTATCGTGCAGAAGATAATACTTATACAGTCAATGGAAAAGGTGTAACCGGAACCTATCTGCAGCAGTCAACCATGCAGGGTTCTACGCCACGGATTGTCAGCGTAGGAGATAAAGATGTGCTGTTCTTCTTTACAATGGATGCAGATGGCAAGAGCAGCGATGCAGGAAGATTGATGTATTCAGTTAAGGAGAACGGAACATGGTCTGAACCGGCTGCGGTATGGGATAACGGACAGGCAGATTATTATGCAGATGCCAGAGTGATCAACGGAAATCTGTATCTGGCCTGGCAGAAAGCCGGAGAGACAATAACTGGAGCAGATGCGGAGAAACAGTTGGTCAATGCCATTGCACAGTCTGAGATCTGTGTGGCGACCTTTGATACGAAGACGAATACATTTGTGAATCCGCAATATATTACAGATAATGCATATGTCGATATGCTGCCACAGATCGTATGTAATGGAAGTAAGCCGGCTGTTGCGTGGGTATCTAATACGCAGAATGCAGTTGACGGAGCTGCCAATCCTAACACAATCGTATATAGCGAGCTTGCTAATGATATATGGACGCAACCGACCACCATTGCTTCGATCAATGAGTATATTGGTAATTATGTAGTGTATCAACAGGATGATGCATATCATGCAGTATATGTAGGAAATGATATGTCGGATTGTGACGAGACAACAACACAGACAGCAACGATACATTATGCAGATATGACAAAACAGACAGTCTTAGAGCAGGATAACCAATCCATTCTGGGATTGCAATATTGCAACGGCAGCCTGTATTGGTTAAGTGATGGGATTCTTACCAGTATGGCAGTAGATTCAGCTACTCCACAGACACTTGTTACAGAAGCGGAAGCAGCATCGGATAAGAATATCGGGGCTGATTTTGTAGTAGTGTCTAATAATGGAAAGACAAGTATTGTGTGGAGTAATGCTGCAGAGAATGGGTATAGCGTATCTTCTGCCATTTGGAACGGAAGCGAATTAAGTAACCGGATTACATTATATGAGCGTCCGGATGCAGTTATGCAAAGCTTTCATGTTGCCTTAAAGGACAATGGCAATTATGATTTTGTGATAGATGAGATGACTGACGAGACTACTCATGCAATTGCAGAAGTGATCAAGGAGCCGACGGATACATTTTCTATTACCAATGTGGATATGACAGATCTGAACCGTACGAACAGTGTACAGAGTATGGGTGCGTATATCCATAATGATGGCGAGACAACCTTGGATCATCTGTATGTCAAGGTAACATCCGGACAGACTGTCTATTATGATAAGGCATTGCCACAAACATTAGAGGCAGGACAAGGCTACTATCTAGAAGATTCTTTTCAGGTAACAAAGATTCAGCAGCCAAAGCAGTTTCAGATATATGTATATCAAAAGGATGCGGACGGAAATGTATTAGATAACACCCTGACTTCGGCATATGAAGTAACATTGGGACGGACGAATCTGTCGCTTGCCATGGATAAAGTAGAGAAGAATGGAAAGCTGCGTCTAAAATGCAAGGTGACCAATGAAAGTGATACGCCATCTGCCGGCAAGATCTGTCTATATGATGATATTAATGCAACCCATCAGATTGACGCGGTTGCATTTGAAGATGTTGCGGCAGGAGCAAGTGATTACCTGTATTTTGATGTAGATCCGGATCGTATGACATTTCAGGATGATGAGGGATTGTCCTATCAGGCAAAGGTCATAACAGACATTACGGATTATCAGAGTACGAACAACAAAGCAATGGTAGTCTTTTATGCTTCTGACTTTGGTGCAGAGGATTCCTCTAGTGAATCCGGTTCAAGCGAGGATACAACCGGGGAGGAAAAGTCAACTTCTGAATCTGGCGAGACAACAACGGCAGAAGAAAAGTCAACGGCAGAGCCAGGCAAGGCGACAACTGCAGAGGAAAAGACAACCGGTACCGCCTATAATTCAAGTGAAGCAACGACAGAGAAAGTACCCCCGGTATCAAATGGAACAACAACCCAGGATGCGACGTTAAAAGCAGTAGCTAAGTTTAAGGGCAAACCACAAAAGAACAAAATAACACTCACATGGAAGAAAAGTAGTGGAATATCCGGATATCAGCTACAGGTGAGCCATTCTAAGAAATTCAGGAACAGCAAGACATATTCCCTTTCGGCAGCCAAGAAGAAATATACGGTAAGAAAGGTTACAACCGGACGAACGTATTACATCCGCATCCGGACATTTAAGAAGACACGCCAAGATGGTCAGTTACGGACATTTTACAGTAAATATAAGACATTAAAAGTAAAAAGCAAATAAAGTAAGGATGCATTGACAGGGCACCCAGTAACAGGTATAGTAACATGTAGTGCAGGAAGGAGAAGATAACATGCGCATAAACAGGAAACATATGATATACTCGTTATTGGGTGTCTTTCTATTATTGGGGATCTGGGGACAGGATGCTTATGCAACTACCGTATTAGATTCCTATGTGGAACCGGGTTATCACATTATAGAGAATGCCGATCATGAAGCAGAGGTAATTGCATATCGATTAGTGGGGCTTGGTACTAGGAATCTGTCTATTAAGGATACTATGACGAGTAACCAGGAGCAATATAAAGTGATCCGGATTGTAGATGGTGTCTTTAAGGGCTTGAAGGCAAATGATGTATCCATAGCAGGTTCTGTGAAAGAGATTGGCAACGAGGCATTTGCCAGTGCCAAACTGACAGGGATCATTACAATCGATGAGGGTGTAGAGGTATTAGGAGAGAAATGTTTTCAGAATTTCATCTGTACGAGGATGAAGCTTCCGAATTCCATTACTACGATTAAAGCTTTGGCATTTCATAATACGGGAGTAAGCCGGTTCAAACTGCCAACGGCATTACAATCTCTGGCTGCGGATGCATTTGATGATGCGGATACCTTTACTTTTATTATTCCAAAGGAGATGACGGATATCTCATCATTGCATCTGGAAAATTATACAAAGTCTACATTCCAGGTAGAGGATGAAAGCCAGACGGACATAATTGCATATCTGAAAGAGAAGGGATTGCACTACGAGATTGCGGAGAAGTCTACAGAGAATAATGATCCACCCAAGGAGGATACCAAGGATACAACGAAGTCGGATATACCAGCTAATTCTCCAGATATAACAAAACCGGATAGCACAGAGGATTCTTCAAATACGCAAAATCCGGATGAATCAACTGAATTAACCAATAATCCACAAGTATCGCAATCGGTTAATTCGGAACAGCAGATTAGTATTACTGATCAGACTGATATTCCTAACAATGGAATCTATACAATTGACAATCTGTTATATAAGATTATTGATAAAAAGAAAGTCAGTTTTGTCGGCTGTAAGAAACAGGCAAAACAATTACGGATTCCAGCAACTGTTCAGATTGCAGGTATGCAATATAAGGTAACACGCGTGGAAGCAGGTGCATGTAAAAAGAACACAAAAGTATGCAAGATATGGGTGGGCAGTCAGGTTACGGTAATTGGTGCAGAGGCATTTGCGCAATGTAAGAATTTGAGACACATTACGATTGGCAGTCAGGTTAAGAAAATAGGAGCAAAAACATTCTACAAAGATACAGGACTATCCCGAGTTACATTCCGATCCTCTAAGTTGAGCTCTATTGGTAAGAAGACATTTTATTGTGTACCAAAGAGTACAAAGATACAGGTTCCGAAGGGAACCAAAAAGAAATACCAGAAACTAATCCAAAAAGCAATGAAATAAATCATGCTAATTCTTACAATCTTCTGTTAATAATTACAATTCGATACAAATAAAATAATTTTATGTTATATTTAATTGTAGAATATTCAACTGAGGAGAACACCATGATTAGAATAGGTATATGCGATGAAGACCAGAATTTTATTAATAATCTGGTTGAAATTATAAGTGGGATTTTCTTCCAATACGGGGATTGGGAGACGGAGGTATTTTACAGTGGAAAGGATGTTCTTTCCCAGATCGAGAAAGGAACTTTTGACTGTGATCTTTTATTGATGGATATTGGTTCTAAGGATGATTCCGGTTTGCTGGTTGCAAAGAAAGTCAACGAAAAGCGAATTGATACAGATATTATATTCATTGCCAGTTCCGAAGAATATGTATTTGAATGTTATCGGTATCATACATTTGCGTATCTATTGAAACCATTGAAACAGCAGGAATTTGAATTCGAATTGAAACGGTATATCAATGAAATGAATGTGACATCCAAGTGTCTGCACATTACACAATGGGGCAATGAGATTGCAATTCCGCTTCGGAAGATTACATACATTGAGAGCAATTATCGCAAGGTGATTGTACATACATCGACAGAAGATTATGAATATTATGCAAAGCTGAATGATTTAGAGAAAGTATTACATGAGGATGGTTTCATTCGGTGTCATCAAAGCTATTTAGTAGCCAAGGATAAGATTACGAATCAGATTGGTAACGAAATCATGCTAGGGGATAGCATTACATTACCGGTGAGCCGTCGTTATATGGATAATATAAGGGAGCAGGTATTTGATGAGATTGCTGCGACGCAGGATTCCCAGTCCTGCTATGTGACAAAGAGTCTTTCCCAGAACCGTGAAAAGACAGGAGCCTTAGTATGTATCAAAGGTGCCTATGTAGGCGGGATTGTCCGGATTCGCCCAGAGCAGAAGATTTTAATCGGAAGAGATGGCAACGTCGCAGATATGGTAGTGAATCTACCGGAGGTCAGCCGCCTGCATTGTGCGATCATCTATCACGAAGCGACAGAAAGCTATGAGGTGGTGGATTTTTCCACAAATGGAACGTATGTGAACACGGATAAGCGCCTGATTCAGGATGAGACGTATCTGTTAAAGCCAGGAACGATCATTAGCTTTGGGGATCGTAATACAGTATACAAATTAGGGTAAGATGAGGGAATGGAATGAATATTATTAAATGCAACAAAGGACACATATATGATGCGGACAAGTTCAGTGCTTGTCCGCATTGTTCCAATATGAAGGCTGGAATACATATCGATGATTATCTGGGGGAATATCAACAGCAGATACCAACCGTGATCACACGTAATACAGAGACAGATGATTACGACTTAAATAAACGGCGTAAGACAGTTGGATTCCTGGTATGTATCAAAGGCGAGATGCTAGGGGAGGGGTTTCTTCTCAGGGAAGGGATGAATGATATTGGGCGGGCGTCCAATATGCATGTTGTGTTAGCGGACGAACCGACCGTTTCCAGAAAACGACATGCCTGTATTACTTTTGATTCAGAGAAGGGAACTTTTACATTATATGTCGATCCGGACAGGGGGGACATATTTTGCAATGGAGTACAGGTGAAAGACTCCTGCCAACTGGAAAATCGTGCATTGATTCAGATAGGGGAATGTGTGCTGTCATTTATGGCATTTTGTGATTCCTCATTTACATGGTATACAACAGAAGGATAATGGAATATGGAAGCTTATCAGACAATACAACTTAAGACAGGTACAGTGATTCATGAACGTTACCGGATTGAACAGGTGTTAGGACGTGGTGGTTCCGCAATTACCTATCTGGCAATACAATTAGATACCCGGAGAAATGTTACCGTGAAGCAATTCGTTCAGTACGAAGAACGCTTTGAGCAGGAGGTAGCAATTCTTCAACAATTCTCTTATTTAGAAGGTGTTATATCCATTGTGGACTCTTTCTATGAGGATGAGACCTTTTATATTGTGATGCAATATGTGGACGGAGTTTCACTTGCACAATATCTCAAAGATAATAAAACTATGCGTGCAGAGGATGTCATTCCACTATTTCTGCCAATTATGAAATCGTTGGGGTTACTGCACAAACAGGGGATGATTCACCGCGATATCAGTCCCGACAATATCATCATTGATTTTCATAACCGATTATGGCTGATTGATTTTGGTGCGGCAGGATTATCCAGCAGCCGGCGACCCGCATTGAAAGAAAGAGTTTCAGATCAGACTGTAATTGTAAAGGCTGGATATACTCCTTTGGAACAGTACCGGAAAGATGGAAAGATTGGTAGTTATACAGATATATATGCATTATGTGCTACTATGTATACTGCATTTACCGGACATACACCGCCGGACGCTATTACAAGGATTCCAAAGGACGATATTGAGCCGATCCCTACAATACCGAAATGGCAATGGGAGGCCTTGTGCAAAGGATTATCCGTGAATCCGTCAGATCGATATTCAAATATGGGCGAATTGATCGACGGTCTTACTGTTGCATCCGATCCAGATATACCAGTCACAGTATATCCGGATCAGATCACAGATTATACCAGACAGATGTTGGGGTATAATAATGAGGAAGAATCGGTAACGACGCATACTGACAAAGTATTGATGAAGAGTAGGAGATATCACATAATATTTGGAATCATTCTAGTGCTTCTGATTGGAATTAGTGCTGGTATAACGTATTATATAAGACACAACGCATTAAATGATTCTTCCAAGCAAAAGACAGAACAGTCAAACACATCGAATGCTCGTACAGAAACTGCGACTAAGGATGTGTCAACGCGGGATACTTCTACACAGATTACGACGGAAACAATAACAGAAACGGTTACAACGCAAGTGTCGACAACACAGATACAATCCAATACAAACCAATCATCAACAGAAAAAGATTATCAGATTCAGGAAGATCCGGATTATGATGAATTTCGTCTAGGTGATTAAAAAGATATAAGATGCAGCTTTTCTTAGTTGCATTTTTTTCTTTTTTTCGGTATAGTAAATATGTATGCGTATCGATATCTATCACAAGATATTGTGTTTTAATAAAAATTATCATATAGGAGACACGAATGAGAACAGAACCCAATATAAATGAATTAGAAGCAGCAAAACAGAAAGAGATCATGGCACGACTCAAGGTACGGCTTGCCAAGGTATCAGAGGAATTAGGCAGACCGCTTACCTATTGCAGTGTCTGTTTTGGTTGTCAGATGAATGCAAAGGACAGCGAGAAGTTAGAGGGAATCTTAGAGGCAATCGGTTATGTCCGCACTGAGAGTGAAGATGCGGATTTCCTGATCATGAATACCTGTACCGTACGTGAGAATGCTAACTTGCGAGTATACGGAAGATTAGGACAGTTGAAGAAATACAAGAAAAAGAATCCACATATGCTGATTGCTCTTTGTGGATGTATGATGCAGGAAAGTCAGGTGGTTGAGAAGATTAAACAAAGCTATCGTCATGTGGATATCATTTTTGGTACTCACAATGTATTCAAGTTGGCAGAATTGATCGAAGCAAAATTAGATACAAAGGGCATGGTAATTGATATCTGGGAAGGAACCGATGAGATCGTAGAAGATCTCCCGGCTGACCGCAAATATGATTTTAAGTGCGGTGTCAATATCATGTTTGGCTGCAATAATTTCTGCAGTTACTGTATTGTGCCATATGTACGAGGACGAGAGCGTTCGAGAAAACCAGAGGACATCATTCATGAGATTGAAGAATTAGTGGCAGATGGTGTCGTAGAGGTTATGCTGTTAGGACAGAATGTGAATTCTTATGGTAAGAACTTAGATGAACCGATATCCTTTGCACAATTGTTAGAACGGGTGGAACAGATTGAAGGTCTGAAACGGATTCGATTCATGACTTCTCATCCGAAAGATCTGTCGGATGAGTTAATCGAGGTAATGGCAAAGTCAAAGAAGATCTGCAAACATCTTCATCTGCCAATGCAGTCAGGAAGTACAAAGGTACTTACCGATATGAATCGTCGATACACGAAAGAAGATTATCTAACCTTAGTTGATAAGATCAAGACCGCGATGCCGGACATTTCTCTTACAACGGATATTATTGTAGGTTTTCCAACAGAGACAGAAGAAGACTTTGAAGATACGTTAGATGTGGTACGTCGTGTTCGTTTTGATTCCGCATTTACGTTTATCTATTCCAAGAGAAGTGGTACGCCGGCAGCGAATATGGAATTTGCTGCAACTGAGACAGAGATCAAGGACCGTTTCAACCGTCTGTTAAAAGAAGTACAGGAGATTGCAGGGGAAGTTTGCGGCAGAGACGAAGGAAAGACAATGGAAGTGCTTGTAGAGGGATTGGACGAACAGGACGAATCATTATTAACCGGACGTCTATCTAATAACATATTAGTTCATTTTCCGGGTGATAAGGAAATGATCGGCACATTCCAGCAAGTGAAGTTATTAGAGTCCAAGGGATTTTATTACCTTGGAGAAAGAGAGAATGCATAAATGACACCAATGATGCAGCAATACTGCAAGACAAAGGAAGAATATAAAGATTGTATCCTGTTCTATCGGTTAGGAGATTTCTATGAGATGTTCTTTGAGGATGCCCTGACTGCATCCAAAGAATTAGAGATCACACTGACCGGTAAGGATTGTGGTATGGAAGAAAGGGCTCCGATGTGTGGCATTCCGTATCATGCGTACGAGAATTATATGAACCGTCTGGTAGAAAAAGGGTACAAGGTGGCAATCTGCGAGCAGGTAGAAGACCCAAAGACTGCCAAAGGAATTGTCAAGCGTGAGGTTATCCGTATTGTAACACCGGGTACGAATATGAGTGCGAACAGCCTCAATGAAACGAAGAATAATTATCTGATGAGTATTTATCGTGGAGAACGCTACGGAATTTCCTTTGCGGATATTACGACAGGTGATTTCTATACAACAGAAGTAGACCGGTTTCCTAAGGTTATGGATGAGATTGCAAAGTTTGCACCGGTTGAGATTTTGATCAATGAAGTTGTTGCCGAAGAAGATGACGGTGAACATATGGCTCGTCTTGAACAGTTACACGACAAGGAGCATACAATGGTCAGTGCAATGGAAGACTGGTACTATGAATCAGAGATGGATGAGCGATTGATCAAAGAACAGTTCCATGTGATGAACCTAGAGGGATTAGGTCTTAAGGATCTCCCGGATGCGGCATGTTCGGTAGGCTGTCTCATTTATTATCTCAAAGACACCCAGAAAGGCTGTGTGGATCATATCAACCATATCAGTACTTACCATGTAGAAGACTATGTGGTACTAGATAGTGCATCCAGACGAAATCTGGAACTTTGTGAGACGATGCGGGATAAGAATAAGCGAGGTTCTCTGCTATGGGTATTGGATAAGACGAAGACTGCTATGGGTGCAAGAACGCTGCGTGCTATGGTAGAACAGCCATGCATCCGCAAAGACCGGATTGAAGAACGGTTAGATGCAGTAGAAGCATTTAATGATTCCATGATCACACGGGATGAACTGCGGGAATACTTAAGTGCGGTTTATGATTTAGAACGTCTGATGACGCGGATTACACTAAAATCAGCAAATCCACGAGATCTGATTGCTTTTAAGAATTCTATCGGAATACTGCCACATGTGAAGAGTATCCTCAAAGAATTTGATACCGGATTGCTAGCACAATACGAAAATGATCTGGATGAATTAACCGACCTTTATGCTTCAATTGAAGCAGCAATCGTAGAGGAACCGCCAATTCTCATCAAAGAAGGCGGCATGATCAAGGACGGCTATAATGCTACTGTGGATGAGTTAAAACATGCCAAGTCAGATGGTAAACAATGGCTATTGGATCTGGAATCCAAAGAACGGGAAGCAACCGGGATCAAGAACTTAAAGATCAAGTTTAACAAGGTGTTCGGATATTACTTTGATGTCACCAACTCTTTCAAGGATCAGGTGCCGGACTATTTCATCCGCAAGCAGACACTCGCAAATTCCGAGCGGTATTCAACGGATGAGTTAGAGGATATTGCAGGAAAGATATTGGGTGCAGAAGACCGTCTGTATGGCTTAGAATATGACCTGTTCTGTGAACTTCGCGATAACCTCGCATTAGAGGTGAAACGGGTACAAAAGACAGCGAAGATCATAGCAGATTTAGATGCATTAGCTTCCCTTGCATATGTTGCAGAGAAGAATCATTTTGTACGTCCTGCAATGAATGAAGAAGGTCGAATTAATATTATCGAAGGCAGGCATCCGGTTGTTGAGAAAGTATTAGATAATGATTCTTTTATTACGAATGATACATACTTGGATAATGACCTGAATCGGGTATCGATCATCACCGGTCCGAACATGGCAGGTAAATCTACCTATATGCGTCAGGTGGCTTTGATCGTATTGATGGCACAGATTGGATCATTTGTACCGGCCAAGAGTGCGGATATCGGAATTGTTGACCGGATTTTTACCCGGGTAGGTGCATCGGATGATCTGGCATCTGGACAGAGTACCTTTATGGTAGAAATGAGCGAAGTTGCCAACATCTTACGTAATGCAACCGCTAACAGTCTGTTAATCTTAGACGAGATTGGTCGTGGTACCTCGACATTTGATGGATTATCAATTGCATGGGCAGTTGTAGAATATATCAGTTCCAAAGATTTGTTAGGTGCCAAGACTTTATTTGCAACACATTATCATGAACTGACCGAATTAGAGGGTAAGCTAGAGGGTGTGAATAACTATTGTATCTCTGTAAAAGAAGCCGGGGATGACATTGTGTTCTTACGTAAGATTATCAAAGGTGGTGCAGATAAGAGTTATGGTATTCAGGTTGCCAAGCTTGCCGGTGTGCCGGAAGTGGTACTTGCCAGAGCCAAGGAAATTGCAGCGGAATTATCAGAACACGACATCACGGTAACGGCAGCCGCAGATATTATGCCAAAGCTGTTGGAAGAGACACATAGTAAATCAAAGGGAAAGAGCAAGTCAAAAGATACCGAAGGACAGTTATCCCTGTTTGGCAATGCCGAGGAATCCAGTGTAGTTGCCGATATCAAAGCATTGGATCTATCGAATATGACACCGATGAAAGCACTGTTATACCTGAATGATCTGCAGGAACGCTTGAAGTAGAGACATGTATATTGAGATATAAGTTTGTGATGACCATACAGATTGAGAAGTCCGGGCGTTATATACAATCATATCCGGACAAGAGTGGAATAGGAGTATATACATGATTAAAGTATTAGACCAGGCTACGATCAATAAGATAGCAGCAGGTGAGGTAGTAGAACGTCCTTCATCTGTTGTAAAAGAATTAGTGGAAAATGCCATTGATGCCGGTGCAACAGCGGTTACGGTGGAGATAAAGGATGGAGGACTGTCCTTTATTCGAATTACAGATAACGGCGCAGGAATTGAGAAGTCTGAAGTGCCAACGGCATTTGTTCGGCATGCTACAAGTAAGATTATGACAATTGAAGATCTGTTAAGTGTCAGTTCCCTAGGGTTTCGTGGCGAGGCACTAGCAAGTATTGCGGCAGTTGCGCAGGTAGAGTTGATCACAAAGACGGCACACGCATTGACAGGAATCCGTTATGAGATTCATGGAAGTAAAGAAATTGCAAGTGAAGAGATTGGGGCACCAACCGGAACCACGATTATTGTCCGCAACCTGTTCTATAATGTGCCGGCACGTAAGAAGTTCCTGAAAACACCGATGACAGAAGGTGGATATATTACGGATCTGATTACTCGTTTAGCACTTTCCAGACCGGATATCTCGTTCAAATACATTATGAATGGCAATAATAAGATTACAACATCCGGTAATGGCAAATTACAGGATGTGATCTATCATATATATGGCAAGGATGTATCTTCTAATCTACTGCCAATCAAACGACAGATAGATGAATTCAAGGTAGAAGGCTATATCGGAAAATCATTTGTTTCCAAAGGAAATCGCAGCTTTGAGCATTATTTTATCAATGAACGCTCTATCCGCAATGTTGTGATAACTAAGGCAATTGAGGAAGCTTATAAGTCGTTTGTAATGATTCATAAGTTTCCATTTACTGCATTGCATTTCACACTAGACAGTACGAAATTAGATGTCAATGTACATCCGGCTAAGATGGAATCCAAGTATGCGGACGGAGAACGACTCTTCCAATTTGTCAAGGATAGCGTACGACAGGCACTCTTGCAGGAGGAAATGATTCCAGATGTTTCACTGCGTACTGCAAAAGAAGAAAAAGCGATCGTGATTGAGCAGCAACGTAAGTTGAATGCACATGTCCCGGAACCTTTTGAGAAAGAGGCGAGAGCGGTACGATACCAGAAGGAATTTGCAACCGCAGCCGCTAGCAGATCGGCTGACAATCCATCCAGGGAACTGCATACAACACCAGTGAATACAATCCGCACAAAGAATGCCATTGTGCAGCCACCGGCAGAACCGGCGAATGCAACAAAAACAGAAACTGCTGTGGAATCAGAGGCCACAAGATCATCAGAGACCGCTACACAATCAGAGATCACAAGGCTGTCAGAAACTGTTACAGAAGCAGAGGTTGCAAAGTCATCAGAAACGGCTATAGGGTCAGAAGTTATAAGACCATCACAGATGGCAACAGAATACAGCTTTACTGAGGAAGACAGAACACAAGCGCAGAAATCGACAGCACAGACAGCAGCAACGGCAGAACCGCAAATAACAACGAAGCCGGAACAGCTCTCCATGCCATTAGAGCAGTTTATCTCAAAAGAAGCCAGAAAGTCACACCGTGTGATCGGACAGGTATTCAAGACCTATTGGATCATAGAATACGATAACAAAATGTATATTATGGATCAGCATGCAGCACATGAGAAAGTTATGTTTGAACGTCTGATGAAGCAGATGTCAGAGAAGAATGTGCTTTCACAGCAATTATTACCGCCTAAGGTGGTACATTTAGATGGTGCCGAACATGCTTTGGTAATCAGTCATATCGATCTGTTTGAACAGACTGGATTTGATCTCGAAGATTTTGGAGATGATTCCATCGTAATCCGGGCAATGCCGGATGATATTATGGGTGTAGATCCGCAAGCGTTATTTGATGCATTACTGAATGCCCTGTCGGTAGATGCAGGTAACATCAATATTGATTTCTTTGTAGAGAAGTTATCTGGAATGGCATGTAAAGCAGCAATCAAGGGTAACACCGAGATTTCTTTACAGGAAGCAGATGCGTTGATCGACGAGTTGTTGACACTTAAGAATCCATACAACTGTCCACACGGAAGACCAACTATGATTTCACTGACCAAGACCGAATTAGAGAGAAAATTCAAACGAATTCAGGATTAAGGAGCAATAATATGAGCCAGAAGAAGCCATTGATTATATTAACCGGGCCAACAGCAGTAGGGAAAACGGCACTTTCCATTGAACTTGCCAAGGCGGTAAATGGAGAGATGATCTCTGCGGATTCCATGCAGGTATATCGTACGTTAGACATTGGAACCGCCAAGATCAAGCCAGAAGAAATGGAAGGCATTACGCATTATCTGATCGATGTATTAGATCCAACGGAAGATTTTAATGTATTTCGTTTTCAACAGTTGGCAAAGGAAGCTCTAGAGAAGATCTATGCAAAAGGAAAGATTCCAATTGTTGTGGGTGGAACAGGATTCTATATTCAGGCACTTTTATATGATATTGCATTTGAAGAGACAGAGGAATCGGCATACCGCAAGGAATTAGAACAATATGCAAAGATAAATGGTGCCCATGCATTACATGAACAGTTGAAAGAGATCGATCCGGTATCCTATCAGGAAATTCATGAGAATAATGTGAAAAGGGTCATCCGTGCATTGGAATTTTATCATGACACCGGATATCCCATCTCCACACATAATGCGTTAGAACGGAAGAAAGAATCCCCGTACAATTTTGCATACTTTGTGTTAAATGATGATCGACAGAAATTATATGATCGTATCGAACTTCGAATCGATCAGATGTTGAAAGAAGGTCTGGTAGAAGAAGTACGATCCGCTCTTGCTTATGGATGTACGAAGAAAATGGTATCCATGCAGGGACTTGGCTATAAGGAGATCATTCCTTACTTAGAAGGCAGCTGTAGCTTAGAAGATGCAGTATATATTTTGAAAAGAGATACCAGACATTTTGCCAAGAGACAGCTTACCTGGTTCCGCAGGGAACAGGATGTAATCTGGGTTGATAAGACAGAACATGCAACGACGAAAGAACAATTGGCATATATGATGGAGCAATTACAAACACGACAGATAATATAAGATAAGGGAGGCAATACCATGTTTAATGGTTTAGAACAGGCATATAAATCTATGGGAATTTCCAAAGAAGTATTTGAGTTATGCCAGAATATTGAGGATTCTTTAAAGGAGCGTTTTGCAGAGATTGATCAGATTACAGAATGTAATCAATTAAAAGTATTACACGCAATGCAAAAACATCGGTTATCCGAGGCACATTTTGCTCCGACAACCGGATATGGATATAATGATATTGGTAGAGAGACATTAGAGAAAGTATATGCAGAAATATTCGGTACAGAAGCTGCTCTGGTACGGCCACAGATTACTTGTGGTACACATGCATTATATCTTGCATTATCCGCAAATCTGCGTCCGGGAGACGAACTGGTGTCTCCGGTCGGCAAACCGTATGATACAATGGAAGAGATTATTGGAATCCGTCCATCCCGGGGCTCTTTAGCAGAATATGGCGTCAGCTACAAGCAGGTGGAGCTTAAGGAGGATGGAACCTTTGATTATGACCGGATCAAGCAGGTTGTCACGCCTAAAACAAAGATGGTAACAATCCAGCGTTCCAAGGGATACCTGACCAGACCTACTTTTTCTGTGACACAGATTGGAGAATTGATTGCATTTATTAAAGAGATCAGCCCGGATATTATCTGTATGGTAGACAACTGTTATGGTGAATTTGTAGAGTTGAATGAGCCTTCCGATGTAGGGGCTGACATGATAGTAGGTTCACTCATCAAGAATCCGGGTGGCGGACTTGCTCCAATTGGTGGATATATATGTGGAACCAAAGAGTGTGTTGAGAATGCTTATTACCGATTAACTGCACCGGGATTAGGTGGAGAAGTAGGTGCCACATTAGGTGTTAATAAAGACTTCTTTCAGGGATTATTTATGGCACCGCAGGTTGTGAATGGTGCATTAAAGGGCGCAATCTTTGCAGCAAATCTATATGAAAAGTTAGGTTTTGAATGTACACCTAATGGGACAGAATCCCGCCATGATATTATTCAGGCAGTTACGTTCCATGATCCAGAGAAGGTAGTTGCATTTTGTGAGGGAATTCAATATGCAGCACCGGTGGATTCCCATGTTACCCCAACACCATGGGCGATGCCGGGATATGATTGTGATGTGATCATGGCGGCCGGAGCATTTATCTCCGGTGCATCTATTGAATTGTCGGCAGATGCTCCAATGCATGAGCCGTATACCGTATATTTTCAGGGTGGATTGTCATATGATCATGCCAAATTTGGTATTATGAAATCTTTAGCAAGATTAGAAGAGAAAGGGCTGATTCATCTGAAAAATGAGTAGCCGAATCTTGTGGATTTATTCAAGATATGCTATTATAACCTAATGTGATATTTTTTATCATGTAAGAATAGGAATGCAGATAAAGGAGTTAGATATATGGCAGCAGTCAATAATACAAGAAAGAACAATTGGATCCTGCTTATTATTTTATTATGTGGCATTGTACTTGGTGGGTATCTTGGAACATTAGCATCGCATGTAGGTGCCTTAAGCTGGCTTTCGTACGGAAAGACATTTGGTTTGACTTCACCGATGGTATTGGATTTAGGAATTCTGGTACTCACATTTGGTTTGACAATTACCATTAATATTGCAAGTATTATTGGATTAATTATCGGAATTATTGTATATCGTTTGATTTAAAGGAGGATTAACTCTTGAATTTCCATGATAAGAAAGAGATACCACCGAAATACATCTATTTGTTTATGACAGTGATCTGTTTCATATTGTTGTTTTTTTCGGTTGTATTCAAGAACAGATTTGCACCTTTACAGACGGTAACAAGTGCAATTATTACACCAATGCAGTCTGGCATCAACGAGGTTGGTTCCTCACTTTATAACAGAATGGTGCAGCATAAGGATAAGAATGCATTACTGAAAGAGAATCAGGAACTTACCGCCAAACTTGACGAGTATTCTGCCGAGATTAAGAAGTACGAGCAGGAGAATTATGAACTGAAACGCTTACAGGATTTATTACAATTGCAGGAACAATACGTATCATATAATACGATTGGTGCAAGAGTTATTGCAACAGATTCCACCAATTGGTTCCATACCTTTGTGATTGACAAGGGGACAGAAGATGGCGTTCAGGTAGGATGCAATATATTAGCGGATGGAGGTCTGGCTGGTATTGTTACGGAAGTAGGCAAGAACTATGCCAAAGTACGTGCTATCATTGATGATAACAGCAGTGTCAGTGCAACTATTTCCGGGACGGATTCTCTATGTACGGTATCCGGTGATCTATCCGCGATCAAAGAGGGATACATTAATGTCGGTTACATCAACAAAGAAGTAAGTGTTGAAGACGGAGCGGAATTAGTAACCTCCCATGTCAGTAATAAGTTTCTGCCAGGGTTGTTGATTGGTTATATTTCTGAGGTGCAGATGGATGCAAACAACCTGACACAGTCGGCCAAATGCCTTCCGGTTGTGGATTTTAAGAACCTGCAGGAAGTATTGGTAATATTAGATTTGAAAGCAAACTATAAGACAGATTCAGAAAGTAAGAATATCTATGACAGTATTCAGAATACTACTAGTGAAGCGGATGATTCTACAGAAACAACTGCCTCTGAATCTGATACAGCAGAAGATATGAGTACAGAAACAGACACATCAGAAGAAAATTCTACGCAGAAAGAGACGAGTGAAGCAACATCAGAAGTGTCTACGGAAGCAACAACAGCAAATGATTCAGGTGATGAGGAATAACTATGAAAAGAAGTATTACTATTGGAATTATAATTGTGGTATGTTTTCTATTACAATCAACGGTGTTTCATTTTCTGGAATTGGCAGGAGTTGTACCGAATCTGCTGTTGATTGTTACTATGTCATTCGGATTGATGAGAGGGCGTAGAGAAGGTCTTCTGGTAGGGTTCTTCTCCGGCCTGTTAATCGATATATTTTTTGGAAGTATTTTAGGACCATATGCATTCATTTATATGACATTAGGGTATGGCAATGGGTTCTTCCACCGGATTTATTATGTGGAAGATGTCCTGCTTCCAATGACTATGATCACTTTGAATGATCTGATCTATAATGTGATTGTATATATTGTCTTTTTCTTAATGCGGAATCGTCTGGATTTTCCAACTTATTTTGTGGACGTTATATTGCCAGAGATGATTTATACGATATTGATCACATTGTTTTTCTATAAGATTTTAGTACGTATCAATTTACGATTAAAGCGAGTGAAAGAGGCGGAACAGTTATGATGATACGCGAATTATTACATGCATTGAAAGAATATATAATTGAATATGTATCACACAGACTATTTATTGTTTCTGTTGTAATCTTTTTTCTTTTTGCTGCATTAATAGGACAGTTATTCAAATTGCAGATCATAGAAGGTGCAGAACATCTGAACAATTTCACTTACAAATCTAAGAAAACATTAACGGTAGAAGCTTCTAGAGGGAGTATATTTGATTGCAATGGTAAGTTATTGGCATATAATCAGTTGGCATATTCCGTCACATTTGAAAACAGCAATCAGTTGACAGAAGTTGCATCGGATAATGGAGTCAGTGAGAATGAACTCAAGAATTCTGTCGTTGCGAGAACCATTAAGATCTTAGAAAAGAACGGCGACAGTTTAAGTGTTGATTTTCCAATTGAGTTAAAAGGTGGTAAGCCACGTTTCACTACGAATTCAGATGCAGAACGCCTTCGGTTTCTTGCTGAAGTATATGGTGAATCTTCTGCCGATCAATTAACGGACAAAGAGAAGAAAGCAACTGCACAGGATGTCTATACGTATCTTGCTTCCGACAAACAATTTAATATTTCAGAAGAATACAGTCCTGAGGAGACACTTAAGATCATGAGTGTACGATATGCATTATGGTTGAACCGCTTTCAGCAATATATGGCAGTTACGATTGCAATGGATGTCAGTGATGAAAGTGTCGCCGAACTGAATGAATGCAGTTCGGATCTAATGGGAATCAATGTTGTTGTAGATTCTATCCGTGTCTACAATGATGCTAAGTATTTTGCACATATCATTGGATATATCGGTGCCATTTCTACCGATGAGATGGAAGAATATAATGCAGATCTTTCAGACAAGAATAAGTATAGCAACAATGATATGATCGGTAAGACCGGATTAGAGCAGAAGTATGAAAGTACCTTGCGGGGAGTAAATGGCGTTCAGGAGATTTATGTAGATAATCTTGGCAAGATCATCGAGCGGACGGATCAACAGGATTCCGTTGCCGGAGAGGACATTCATTTAACGATTGATTCCGATCTGCAAAAGTATTGTTATGATACATTAGAGAAAGAAATTGCCAGTGTGCTTCTTACGAATATCACAGACAAAGAAGTAGATGAAGACAGCACCAGTGACAAGCGAATCCCTATTACGGATGTATACTATGCACTATTTGATAATAACGCATTAGATATCTCACATTTATCCTCTAAGAAAGCCGGTACCTATGAGCAGGCAGTGAATAGTACGTTAGATTCAACAAGAGAATATGTGTTGTCACGAATTCGCAGTATTTTAACTACGGAAACAACGGCAATGAATACGTTGGATAATGAATACACCTCTTATATGGAATATATTTACCAGACGTTATCAGACCGGGATATCTATGATTCTAAGAAGATTGAGAATACCGATGAGACATATAAGGAATATGTTGCCGGTAATATTTCACTTGGCACATTCTTAAAATATGCGATTAATCAGGGAGCAATTGATATATCTTCCTTCGAATTATCAAGTGACTATTATGATTCAGAAGAAGTATATAATGCTATGGTCGATGATATCGAAAATGCATTATCCCATGATACAGAATTCGACAAATTAGTCATGAAATATATGATAAAATCGAACCGTGTGAGCGGAGCGCAAATTATACAGATTTTGTTTGAACAAGGTGTGCTGGACAAGAAAAATGATGCAGATTATGAGAAATTTGCATCTGGAGAATTATCGGATTATAAGTTTATCCGTAGGAAGATCAATAATTTAGAGATCACACCGGCACAGCTTGCATTGGATCCTTGTGAAGGATCTGTGATTGTAACGGATACGAATTCCGGCGAGATACTGGCAATGGTTAGTTATCCAAGTTATGATAATAACCGCTTGACGAATTCCGTGGAGCCAGCCTATTATGCAAAGCTTATTAATGATAAGACAAATCCACTGTATAACCGTGCGACACAGCAGCGAACAGCACCTGGTTCCACTTATAAGATGCTGACAACAATTGCCGGTGTAGAAGAAGGGGCAATTGATCTGAATACGAAGATTGATGCAGAAGGTATCTTTACCAAAGTTGATCCGCCTGCTAAATGCTGGTATTATCCAAACAAGCATGGACTGATTGATATTGAAGAAGCACTTGAGGTTTCTTGTAACTACTTCTTCTATGAAGTTGGGTATCGGTTAGCTGGTGGGGAAGATCATTATTCTGATTCCGTTGGTTTATCCAAATTATCCAAGTATGCATCTTTATTCGGATTAGATACCACATCGGGAATTGAATTGGATGAGATTGATCCAAAGGTGTCTGATGAGTCAGCGGTTCGTAGTGCAATTGGACAGGGAACCAATGCTTATACACCGACGCAGTTATCCCGTTATGTGACAACGATAGCCACTAGCGGAACCTGTTATGATCTAAGTATCATCAAACAGATTACAGACAAAGACGGCAAGACAACCTATGAGAACCCGCATAACATTCATGGTAAGGTAGATATTTCTTCCGGATTATGGAATACCGTTCATAATGGTATGCGTCGTGTAGTAAAAGATCATACAGATGAGAATATGTTGATCAACCAGATTGATGTAGAAGTAGCCGGTAAGACAGGTACGGCGGAAGAGAACCTTGCACGTCCTGCGCATGCATTGTTTGTATCATATGCACCGTTTAATAAGCCTGAGATTTCTGTGACATCTGTCATTCCATACGGTTATTCCTCTGGTAACGCCGAGGAGCTGGCAGGGTTTATATATGCATATTATTTTGATCCTGAGAAATTAGAGAATGCATCCATTACAGGTAATGTAAATATGTCGGATTAGTTAATGACCGATATACTGGATCGAGGTGGTTATTTTATGAAAAATACAGTCATAATTAAAGGAAACCGATACGGAATCTCTATTGTGTTGGATAAGGATATAGCCTTTCCGCAATTATTGAAAGATTTAGAAACACGATTAGAAGGAGCCGAAGAATTTTTTGACAGTGACAAACAACTTGCTGTCACCTTTGAAGGAAGGGATCTTTCCAATGAGGAATTAGATGAGGTTCTCACTGTTATCAAAGGTTGTTCCCGACTTAACATTCAATATGTTATGGATGAGAACAGTGACTTGGAGACCACATTTTTTGATATCATTCAGGCTGCAAAGAACACAGAGGATGAAGCAGAACCGGTAGTACCGGTAGCAACGAGTGAATCGGTAGAGGTATCCGGTATATTATCTACCATTCACGATCAGGCAGCAAATACATCTGAGTTGAGCCAGAAAGAACGTGCACTTGAGCAGACCGCTGCGGAGAATACCGGAATGTTTTACAAAGGAACATTACGTTCCGGGCAGACATTAGAATCCAAAGAATCCATTGTGATCATAGGCGATGTCAATCCTGGTGCATCTGTAGTTGCCGCAGGTAATATTGTTGTGATCGGTACTCTGAAAGGTACTGCAACTGCAGGAAACAACAACGATAAGAATGCCTTTGTCATGGCATTAGTTATGGATCCGATTCAGATTCAGATTGCAGATGTGATTGCAAGAAGTTCGGATACCAAGAGTCATTTTAAAAAGAAACCAGAACCGATGATTGCCAGAATACAGAATCATCAGATCTGTGTAGAACCAGTAAGGTAACAATAAACATTTATTATATAGTGGAGGATAGTAACATATGAGTGAAGTAATTGTAATTACATCTGGAAAGGGCGGTGTTGGTAAAACCACAACCACAGCCAATGTAGGAACCGGATTAGCCAAATTAGACAAGAAAGTAGTGTTGATCGATACAGATATCGGATTACGTAACTTAGACGTTGTCATGGGCTTAGAGAATCGTATTGTATATAACTTAGTAGATGTAGTAGAAGGTAATTGCCGCTACAAACAGGCATTGATCAAAGATAAGACTTATCCCAATCTTTTCCTGCTTCCATCTGCCCAGACCAAAGATAAGACATCAGTAACACCTGAACAGATGAAAAAGTTAGTAGAGGAATTAAAGAAAGAGTTTGATTATATTATCTTAGATTGTCCTGCCGGCATTGAACAGGGATTTAAGAATGCTATTGCCGCGGCTGATCGTGCATTGATCGTAACAACACCAGAGGTATCGGCGATTCGTGATGCAGACCGTATCATCGGTTTGCTAGAAGCAAATGAGATTAAGAAGATTGATCTGATCGTGAACCGAATCCGTATGGATATGGTAAAACGTGGAGAAATGATGTCCATTGAAGATGTGGTAGAGATTCTTGCTATCGATCTGATTGGAGCAGTTCCAGATGATGAGAATATTGTTATCTCTACGAATCAGGGACAACCTCTTGTTGGAGATAACTCTCTTGCAGGGCGGGCATACTTTAATATTTGCAAACGTATTTTAGGAGAAGATGTAGAGTTCCTGGATTTGAGCGAATCTGGATTTTTCAAGAAGTTATCCAAATTGTTCAAGAAAAATAACTAAGGATAGGAGTGCTTGATTATGGGATTATTTGATTTATTTAACAAAAAGAAATCTTCAAGTGATTATGCAAAAGATCGTTTGAAATTATTATTAGTATCCGATCGTGCCAACTGTTCCCCTGATATTATGGAGCAGATCAAAAATGACATTATCGAAGTTATTTCGCGTTATATGGAGATTGATGCAAGTGGTTTAGATATCCAGATTACACAGACAGAATCCGAAGGCGGTCACGGTAGTGTCCCTGCATTGTATGCGAATATTCCAATCAAGGATTTGAAGTCAAAGTCTGTAAAATAGAACCGGCAGGAGATTACTATGTTAGAGAATTATCGTTTACGCAATTACAACTTCAAATTATTAGCGTTCGTCATAATTGCATGTGTATTTGGTACCTTGATGATCAACAGTGCCGATAGTTCTTATTTTAAGAAACAGGTATTGGGATTGGTAATCTGTATTATTGGATTAATCGTACTTTCCCTGATTGATTACAAATTTATCAGCAAATTCTATATTATATTATATGGATTGAATCTGGTATTATTATCTGCTGTATTATTGTTCGGTACGAGTGCAAATGGTGCCAAACGATGGTTAGGGTCCCAGGATCTGATCACAGTTCAACCATCTGAATTTGCCAAGATCATATTGATCATATGTGCGGCGCACTTTCTGGCTGACCATAAAGATACGATCAATACAGCTAAGACACTTATTCAATATGCGATATTCTGTGCTATTCCATTATTGTTGATCGTATCAGAACCGGATCTTTCTACAACATTGGATGTATTTGTAATTTTATTTGTTATGTTATTTGTGGCAGGCTTGAGCTATAAGATTATTGGAATTGCAATTCTTTGTCTGATTCCATTAGCCGGAAGTTTTGTTTGGTATGTCAAGCAGCCAGATTCGTTATTCTTAAAGGATTATCAGCAGGAGCGAATCCTGTCCTTCCTGTACCCGGATGAATATGCATCGACAACGCAATATCAGCAGGATAATTCTGTTATGGCAATTGGCTCCGGGCAGTTATTCGGAAAAGGATTGAATAATTCTACGTTAGCAACTGTAAAGGACGCTAATTTGATTTCGGAACAACAGACAGATTTTATATTTTCTGTCGTAGGAGAAGAATTAGGCTTCGTTGGAAGCACACTTATTATTGTAATATTGGGGTTAATTGTGGTACAATGTATAAGGACTGCCAGAAAGGCAAGCGATAGTAATGGAATGTTTATTGCAACGGGAGTCGCGACTCTCATTGGAATACAGACCTTTTTGAATATTGGCGTTGCAACGTCATTACTTCCTAATACAGGAATTCCTCTTCCATTTATCAGTTATGGACTATCTTCCTTAGTTAGTTCCTGTGCGGGTATGGGATTGGTAATGAATGTATCTTTACAACGTAGAAAATACTAGATTTGGAGGGGTTACAGAATGAATATTGGGTTAATTGCACATGATGCGAAGAAGAAATTGATGCAGAACTTTTGCATTGCCTACAGAGGCATCTTAAGCAAGCATGAATTATATGCAACTGGCACAACCGGACGTTTGGTGGAAGAGGTTACGAATTTAACGGTTCACAAATACTTGGCTGGACATCTGGGCGGGGAACAACAATTAGGATCAGAGATTGAACATAATGATATTGATATGGTGATCTTTTTAAGAGATCCCCAATCACCGAAATCACATGAGCCGGATATCAACAATATATTTACGCTGTGTGATGTACATAATATTCCGCTTGCAACGAATTTAGCAACTGCTGAATTACTTGTGAAAGCATTAGACCGAGGAGACTTAGACTGGCGTGAGATGTTCAAATAGACTCAAACACAACTTTTGTATAATGGCAACTGCATTGATATGTTGCTCTTTATTAAGCGGATGCAGTTATAATGCATATCCCAAAGATCAACCACTACACATTAGTTCAACAACTAATTTACCAATTGTACGTCCTGCCGGACTTGCGAATGATAATGTAGTAATTCCGTATGACGCATATGTGTATGATGATGCTGATTTTGAATACGAGGCAGGTTTGTTGATCAATCAGACAACGAATTCTGTTGTGTGCGCTGTGAATCCACATAAGCAGATTTATCCGGCGAGTATGACGAAGATTCTGACCGCCGTGGTTGTTATGGACGCAATCAACAGTGGAAGCATTTCGTTAAATGATACCGTTGTCATTCAGAAAAAGATAGAATTTAATGAAGAGAATGTAACTGCACTGGGACTAGAACCCGGAGATTATATAACCGTCAATGAATTGTTGCATGGTTTATTGATTTCTTCCTATAATGATTGTGCAATTGCTCTGGCTCGTTATGTAGCTGGTTCCGTCAATGATTTTGTAGATTTGATGAATCAGAAAGCTGCACAATTAGGTGCAACAAATTCGCATTTTGTAAATCCACACGGATTACATGATAACAATCACTATACAACCCCATATGATCTATACCTGATATTCAAAGAATTTCTGAAGAATGATACATTGGTACAGATTGATGGTGCAAGTGATTATGTGTTAACGATGTATCGGGATGGTGAGAAGATAGAGACAGCGTTAACTCCAACGAATGCATTTTTATCTAATTCTTTTGAGATGCCAACCGGTTATCATATTACCGGCTGGAAGACAGGAACAACAGAGAAAGCAGGAAGCTGTATCATTTTAGAATTTGTGAATGATGAAACAAATGAAGAATATATATGCCTTGTTTCTAATGCAAAAGATCACGAGACATTATATGAGAATGTCAATGACATGCTCAAACAAATATACTAATACTTAGGAGGCAATAACATGATAGAAATCGTAGCAGGTGAAAAGGGAAAAGGAAAAACAAAGATGCTTATGGCCAAAGCCAATAATGACATCAAAGTAACGGGTGGTAATATCGTATATTTAGATATCAACAATAAGCATATGTATGAATTAAGCAACCGGGTTCGTCTGATCAATGTAACAGAATATAATATTCATTCTGCTGATATGTTCTTAGGTTTCATATATGGTGTTGCTTCACAGGATCATGATCTGGATAAGATGTTCTTAGATAACTTTATGTCTATCGCATGTATTCAGACAGTGGAAGAAGCTGATGCATTGATCAAAGAACTTTCCGTAATTTCCGATAAGTTTGAGATTGATTTTATGCTAGGCATTTCCAAGCAGAAGTCGGATCTTACCAAAGATCTGCAGGATATGGTTACAATTGCATTATAAGAATCTAATATTACAAGAACCTGTCAGACAAGGATGCAAGTCATCTGATTGTCGACAGGTTCTTGTTGTATATTGCAGTATCTCTGCATGTGAATTACATTTCGCTGTTCATGCGGCCGTAATAAGAGATGGCGTAAAGTCCACCAATTCCAACTACAGCATATATGATTCGTGTAAGAATTGACATCTGTCCGAACAATGTACTTACCAGGTCAAAGTCAAAGAATCCAATTAATCCCCAGTTGATCGCACCGATCAAAACAATTGTCAATACGGTATAATCTAATGCTTTCATAATTTTACTCCTTTCTGTATGAGACTCATACATTGAATACTATTATTTTTGGAATATCGTATAAATTTTATTCATAGATATTGTAGATATTTTCAAAAAATGATACAATAAGTAGATGTAATCTATGGAGGTGTACGTTTTGAGTGGTTATCGTTCCCGAAAATCTTCCAATGAATTTCGTGTTAATATTGGAACTATAATTTTTGCAATTATATTTTTATATATCGTAATCCGAATTATTATATCCTTACAGAAGGAATCCTTATCTATTTATGAAGTCCAGAATAGTTATATTGATACCAACATCAATGTGACAGCATTAATTGCAAGAGAGGAAGAATTAGTGAATGCAACCAGTTCTGGTTATGTAAGTTATTATGTCAGAGATGGAGAGAAGATTGGCAAGAATAAGACAGTCTACACAATAGATGAGACAGGCAGTATTTATGCCAAGATCAAGGATTCCGATACCGATGCACTAGCGTTAACAGATGATGGGTTGAATGAAGTCCGAACCCGAATCTCTAACTTTGAGAATTACTTCAATTATTCTTCCTTTGCTGATGTGTATAATTTCCGTTATGACATCGAGAATGCGGTATTGGAATTAACGAATGAGGCGATGATCGAACAATTGACTTCATTAGGAGATTCCTCTACGGATGTTTCTACTTATAAGAAAGTGACAACAACAGATGCAGGAATTATTACCTATTATCAGGATGGATATGAGAATTTTGATGTACATAATTTCAAAGCATCTGATATTGATAAGTCTAAGTATAAGAAGACGACTCTGAAGACAGGCGAGATCATTAACGCAGGCGATCCGGTTTATAAGCTGATTACATCCGAGGATTGGTATTTAGTGGCAGAATTATCGGACAAGCAGGCCGATGAGTTGAAAGATCAGGAGACGGTTACGATCAATATTCACAATAGCTCTAAGAATATACGCTGCAATTTTGAGATCAACAAACATGATAACAAGAATTTTATTATTATTTCCCTTAATCAGCAGATGGTGAATTATATTAACGATCGATTTATTGATGTTGTTATTTTGATGGATCAGAATAATGGATTGAAGATTCCGAATACATCCATTGCAAAAAAGTCTGTGTATAAGATTCCGGTTGATTATCTATCTCAAGGATCAGATTCCACAAGTAAGACACTGCTGAATATCAAGGCATTGGATGATAAAGGAGAAGTTACGATCAAGCAGATATCTCCTGATATCTACAAAGTAGATGATGAATATTGTTATGTAGATCCGAATGATTTTACAGCAAATGATGTTTTAGTTAATCCGGAGTCCAATGATACGCTGGCATTAAGTACTGCAGAGAAGACCGAACTTCAAGGGGTATATTGTGTAAATCAGGGTATCGCGACTTTCCGTTATATAGAGATTCTATATCAGGATGACGAATATACGATTATCAAGCCAGAGGTATCTTACAGTATTGCATGGTATGATCGTATCATTTTAGATCAATCTCTTGTCAAAGAGAATCAAATTATTAAATAAAGAGGTGTTTCATTTGGTAAAAGAAAACTACAAGTACATCAAACAACAGGTGGAAGAAACCGCTAGAAACTGTGGGCGTGATCCAGAGGAGATAACTTTAATTGCGGTCAGTAAGACCAAGCCGTTAGAGAATATTGAAGAATTGATTACAATAGGTGTAGAGGATTTTGGTGAGAACAAAGTACAGGAATTGTGTGACAAATACGAGAATGTATCTACTCCTGTTAAGTTTCATTTGATTGGACATTTACAGACAAATAAAGTGAAATATATTGTGGACAAAGCCTGTTTGATCCACTCTGTTGATTCCATTAAATTAGCGCAGACGATTCAAAAAGAAGCCGCTAAGAAAGGAGTTATTGCACAGATTCTAATTGAAGTAAATGTTGCAGAGGAAGATAGCAAGTTCGGTCTTCATACAGAAGAAGTTCTTCCGTTTGTCGAAGAGATTGCAAGTTATCCGAATGTACATGTGAATGGGTTAATGACGATTGCTCCATTTGTCGAAAACCCTGAGGAAAACCGCGAGTATTTCCGAACATTAAAGCAATTATCACTTGACATAGCCTCTAAAAACATTGATAATATTGATATGAATGTCTTATCAATGGGCATGACCAATGACTATAAGGTTGCAATTGAAGAAGGTGCAACTATGGTACGGGTAGGAACTGCAATATTCGGTGCCCGTAACTATAACATTTAAAGGAGAATAATCATGGCAAAAAGCGGAATGAGTAAATTTATGGATTTTCTGAAACTCTCTGATGACGAAGAAGATTTCGATGACGATTTATTTGACGAAGAAGAGGATGATGAATATTACGAGCCTCCAAAGAAAAGAGCAAAAGAAAAGCCATCTAAAACATACTACGATGATGAATTTGATGATGACTATGCACCCAAAAAGGCAAAGCCTAAGAAAGCAGCGAGTCCAAGCAAATTAGTATCTATTAACAGCCGTAATAATAATAGGAGTAGCAGTCAAGTGTTTGTAATTAAACCACAGGAATTTAATGAAGCGCAGAAAGTAACAGATTATTTAAAAGAAGGTAGAATGATCGTAATCAATATGGAAGGTATTGAGGTTCATGCAGCACAACGAATTATTGATTTTATTGGTGGTGCATGCTACGCATTAGATGGTTCTTTACAAGCTATTTCATCTAATATTTTCATTGCTGCACCAATGAATGTTGATGTAAGCGGTGATTTGAGAGATGAAATTCTGAATGAATCAACACTTTCTCCAGAATTAACAGCATTTTAATGTATATGGGATAATGTATTTGGGCAGGAGGAGATATGGATGTTAACACCAGTAGATTTACAGAATAAAGTATTTAAAGGCGGCATTGGCTTTGATAAAAAAGATGTTGAAGCTTTTATGCACGAGCTTTCCTCTGATTATGAACAGCTTTATCGTTCCAATGTAGAATTAACAGATAAAGTAACTACATTGAATGAGAGTCTTCAGCATTATAAGTCTGTAGAAGATTCTATGCAGAAAGCACTGACACTTTCCGAGAAGACAGCAGAAGAGACAATTAATGCAGCGAACGACAAAGCAAGATTATTAACAACAGAAGCAGAGAAAAAGGCAGAGAGTATTCTCGCAGATGCAAAGCAGGAATTAGAAGATACAAAGAATGAGATCTTCCGCTTGCAACAGCAGCAGAAGAAATTCAAAGAACAGTTTACGCATGTTTTGGAGTCACAGTTGAAAATGATGGATGGCGAGATGATCGACATTGATCTTGGGGATGATTTTCAACCGACTTCTTACGATTCTGGCTTTGGCAATTTCTCTGGCGGCGGATTGGGATCAGAAGGCGGCCTTGGTGGTGGCTTAGGCGGCGGTTATGTTGGAAGTGGCAGCAGTAGCTTTGAACGTACCAATCAGGAACCTGCATTCGAGCGCGGAAGTTTGAATATGGATCCGTTTGCAGATGCGGCCAATGGTGGTGGGCGGTTTAGTCGACAAACCGGTGGTTCTTATAACGGTTCTAAGAAAAAGACAACTACAGCCAAGTCAGATTCCGGAAAAGCTTCACTTAATATGAAGAAAGAGAGTCCGGAAACACGTCGTGTTAAGAGAACTCCGGTACAACAGGCTGAGACACCTTCGAAAGAGACTACGATTCATACAGCAAATTCCGAACCAACTGCAAGTGCCACACCTGTTACACCAAAACCTCAAGCAACACCAGTACCTGACAGATCTCAGGCAGCACCAGAACCTGCAAAGGAACGTGTTACTATGGATGCAAAGGCAAGCGAACAGACAACTGCTGCATCTAGAACAACACAGACGCCATTTACCCAGCAGAATACATCAGTGCCACATCCTACAGATGAACCTACTGTAAGCGGAGAAGTAGAAGAGAAAGTGAATGAATCTACTATGTTAGATTCCGAAGATAACTACAATACTGGTTTTGACTTTGTAGAAGAGGCAGATACTTCGGACGTATTTGTATCTGATCAACCAGTGTCTGGAGAAGTAGAAGATAAGGTTGATGAATCTACTATGTTGGATTCTGAGGATAACTATAACACTGGATTTGATTTTGTAGAAGAGGACTCTTCGTCATCTGATATCTTCTCAGATGAGCCAGTTACAGGAGAGGTAGAAGATAAGATTGATGAATCTACTATGTTAGATTCCGAGGATAACTATAATACTGGATTTGATTTTGTAGAGGATGAGGATACAACTATTTCATCTGGATTTGCACAAGAAGAACCAGAAGAAGAAACTTATTCCGGGGAAGTCGAAGACAAAGTGAATGAGTCTAATATGTTAGATTCTGAAGATAATTATAATGATGGATTTGATTTCGTAGTAGGGAATGAACAGGAAGAAGAGATTCCAACTATCTTAGGTAATGGTGGTGGTTTTACTGAAGCAGCCGGAGCCTTTCAGAATACCGGATTAGGTGGTAATTCATTTGCAACATCCGAATCTCTCGGCGGAGGACTTAATATTGATCCATTTAAAGAGTCCGCAGCAACTACTACGGACGAGGATGTATTAACAGGTGATGTAGAAGACAAACTGAACGAATCTACGTTACTTGGTAACGACGATGACACAGATGAAGGATTTAACTTCCTCTAGATTGGAGAGCTATGACTTTGAAGACACAGACACCGGACCAACTAGATCATACAAAGATTGCAGGCAAATTATTGTCTGCAATTCTTTCATTTTTTATATTAATTGGTCTTGATCAAATAACGAAACATTATATTGATACACACATGAACCTATATGATTCCATTTCCGTAATCCCTAATGTATTTGACATTCATTACATCCGTAATGCTGGTGCGGCTTGGGGAATGTTTCAGAATCAACAGATATTATTTTATATCTGTACTGCGATCGTATTAATATTAGGTATCATTTTATACTTACGTTGCCTTAGAATGAATCGATACACAGATTTGCGGGTTCTTTTGATATTAATTCTATCCGGTGCAGTCGGTAATTTTATTGATCGGATTCGTTACCAATACGTGATTGATTTTTTCTATTTTAAGCTGATTGATTTCCCGGTATTTAATGTAGCAGATTGTTATGTTACTGTTGGATTCATATTATTATTAATAATAATTTTATTCAAATACAAAGAGGAAGATTTTGAAATGTTGTTTTCACTCAGAAAACATAACTAAGATTTTATCTAAATGAAATCTCTGCAAATGCATAAAACAACCTTTTCTAGTCCTAGAAAATTGTCAGACTGATTCATATGGATATCATTTACAGATATCCATATTTTTATGAATTGCTAAAGGAGCATATCCATGGAATATACATTAGAGTATCCAATAATTGCATCTGAACGAATTGATAAATATATTAATAGCCAGATACCGGAACTTTCCCGTTCCTATATTCAGCAGTTAATACAAAACAAACAGGTTCTTGTAAATGACAAAGAATGCAAATCAAATTATAAATGCAAACCTGCTGACCACATACATATACAGGTAGAGGAACCCAAAGAATTAGATGTAATACCGGAAGACATTCCATTAGATATTGTATACGAAGATACATCCATTATTATCGTCAACAAACCGAAACATATGGTAGTACATCCGGCACCTGGACATGAATCCGGAACCCTGGTAAATGCTTTATTATATCATTGTAAGGATTCATTATCGTCTATTAATGGTGTAATCCGGCCAGGAATTGTACATCGTATTGATCAGAATACAACAGGAATCTTAGTGATTTGTAAGAATGATCATGCACACAAATTACTCGCAGAACAATTAAAAGAACATTCTATTACAAGAAAATATCACGCAATCTGTTATGGAACATTCAAAGAACCGACCGGTACAGTGAATGCTCCAATAGGACGGCATCCAATAGATCGTAAAAAAATGGCAATTAACCATAAAAATGGGAGAGAAGCAATTACGCATTATCGTGTTTTGGAACAATTTGATTCTTATTCTTATATTGAATGTACCTTAGAAACCGGACGTACGCATCAGATTCGCGTCCACATGTCATCTATTGGTCATCCATTATTAGGGGATGATGTTTATGGACCAAAGAATCCCAAAATCAAGGGATTGGAAGGGCAGACACTGCATGCTAAGACGCTAGGATTTATACATCCTGATACGAATCAATATGTAGAATTTGATTCTGAATTACCAGACTATTTTGTGAAATTGCTTGATAAATTACGTAAATGATACAGCATTCACTACGTCTATAACTGTTGTTACACTTATAATATATTTCCTGTCCAAACTCAATATGGTTTTACTATAATAATTAATCCGTTGATGTTGAATTCTCCCAATATTCACGTAATTGAACGGCGTCTTTTGCTTTCATTCTTTGCCAATCTTCAATATCAGCATAGTGTTTTTTTGTTGTATTCACATCTTTATGACCTAATACATCAGCAACCAGATAAATATCAGATGTCTGTTGATATAATGATGTACCATATGTACTTCGTAATTTATGTGGAGTAATTTTCTTAGTTGGTGTAGTAATGGAAGCATATTTCTTAACCATATTTTCTACGCTGCGAACAGAGATACGTTTTCTTTGCGAACTTAGAAATAATGCGTTTTCATGACCTTCCTGTGCCAATATATCCTTACGTTCCTCTAAATAATCGCATAAAGCATTTCTAGCTTCTTTACCAAAATATACATATGATTCATAACCACCTTTGCGAACCACTTTAATTCGATCATAATCAAAGTCAACGTCCTGAATATCTAAGCCTACACATTCTGATACACGAATTCCTGTTCCGAGCATTAATGTTAATAACGCCAAATCTCGTTTCTTGTTCTTTTCATGATATGCCATCTGATGTTCAGATAATTTATTACCATATTCAACATTATCCAAAAATTGAGCTACCTCATTAGCTTCCATACGAACGATAGCCTTATCCTGGATTTTAGGCATATCAACCAAGAGAGCCGGATTTGCATGTATCTGTCCGTTTTTATATAAATAGGCAAGAAATACTCTCAATGCAGTCAGTTTACGCTTTAAAGCTCGTTCATTATTCGTATATTGACGACCATCCTTGGTATATACGCGTAAATAATCCATATATTCTTCAATATCATCGGCTCCTATATGATCGATAATATCAATTGAAATATCCCTCGGTAATTTGCCTTTTAACGTTGGATTAGTAGCTATAAGAAATTCATAAAATGTTTTCAAATCCCTAGCATATCCTAAACGAGTGCGCGGAGCCTTAGAATATTCAATTGCACGAAAGTATGTGGATACATATTTAGGAAGCTCACTCAATACCTCACGCATTAAAAGTACATTATGAATGGCTTCCTCTTGATGATATGATTTATCTGCCATAAAAAAACATCCCCTTTAATAGAAATATATATATCAATAAAATATATCTGTGCTATAATAAAAACAATATATAGCATATGCAACAACAAATATAAATTATTAAATATAAAAATGCACCAACTATTCGTTAAACTTGGGTTTTGCGAAGAGTTTGATTTCTAAACACACAATAACATATTCTGCTATTCCTGTCAAGTTCACACCAATCGGAACTTTGCAGCATATAGCAACCCGTGATTATTTATTATACTATAGTACATAAATGAAAGGAAATATAAAATGGATACACAGAAATTACTTAGTTACTTACGACAATGCATTCAGAAATATAATATGATTCAACCAAATGATAAAATAGCCGTGGGGTTATCTGGCGGTAAAGACAGCCTGACGCTTCTAAAAGGATTAAAAGAATTACAGAAATTCTATCCTATACCATATGAACTTGTTGCAATCTATGTAGACCTAGGAATCGAAAATAATGCGGATACTGCCATACCAATTCTTGAAAATTATTGTAAAGACCTGCAAGTACTTTTCTATGCAATTCGCACAGAAATCTACCCTATTATATTTGAAGAACGAAGGGAAAAGAATCCATGTTCGTTATGTGCTAAAATGCGAAAAGGTGCTTTGAATGATAAAGCACTGTCCATTGGTTGTAACAAAATTGCATATGCCCACCATAAGAATGACTTTATAGAAACCAGTATTATGTCCTTGTTCTTCGAAGGACACTATTATTGCTTTCCACCTGTAACACACTTAGACAAAACCGGACTTACATTGATTCGACCGATGTTTTTCATAGAGGAATGGGAAGTTAAGGGGTATGCATATAAGAACCATCTTCCGGTTATATCAAACCCATGTCCAGCAGACGGATATACAAAGAGACAGGAAATAAAAGAATTCCTTCAAACTACCCAGAAACAATTTCCTGATCTAAAGAAAAATCTGAATAGTGCTCTTCTGCATTACTTTGAAGATACTACGGTATAGACAGGAACCATCAGATAACATCCGGCATGTATCTGTCCATCTTTCAGACTATTAATCTCGATTACTTCATTCATATAATCCTGATAATCCGCTTCGGAAGGTGCAAATTCTTGTGCAATTGCAGACAAGGTGTCTCCCGATTCTATCTCGATTGTCTGAAACGACTTTTCATATTGTACGCTTTCATTAGCACGTACCAAACTCATTCTGCCAATTAGTGTAATACTTAACACTAAAATAATTGCAACTGTTAACATAATAATATTATTGTTAATTCTTGTATGTTGTCTCTTTCCATATCTTCTTCTACATGTATTCATATTAATCCTCTCCTTTTTATCTAATCGAATATTTGTTCGTTTTCTGTATTCTAACAGACGAACAGATGTTTGTCAATACATTTTCGAAAATACGTTCGGAAACTTTGTTCGGAATATTTGTTTGCTTTTTAGCACAGAATATGATAAGATATTATTAGATTTTAAGTTCAGATTATAATTGGAATCGTGCTTACATATATAAGGAGGTTTGTTATGCCAGGAAAGATTAGCTCCAAGCAACAAGAGATATTAGATTATATCAAAGAGAATATATTACAGAAGGGATATCCACCGTCTGTCCGGGAGATTTGCGAAGCGGTGAAGTTGAAGTCTACCTCTTCTGTTCATTCGCATTTAGAGACTTTAGAGAAGAATGGATATATAAGAAGAGACCCTACTAAGCCAAGAACAATCGAGATTCTAGATGATACCTTTGGATTATCGCGCCGTGAGTTAGTGAACGTTCCGATCGTCGGACAGGTAACTGCAGGAGAACCAATTCTTGCTGTAGAGAATATTGACGGATACTTTCCAGTTCCACCGGAATATCTACATAACAAGACAACGTTTATGCTCAAAGTCAAAGGGGAAAGTATGATCAACGTTGGAATCTACGATGGGGATCTGATCCTTGTTGAAGAACAGCCTACTGCACGTAATAATGAGATTGTCGTTGCCCTTGTTGACGATAGTGCTACTGTGAAGCGCTTTTTCAAAGAGGATGGTCATTATCGCTTGCAGCCTGAGAATGATTATATGGATCCAATTATTGTAGATGATGTATCCATATTAGGAAAAGTCATTGGTCTATTCCGTACTTTTTAATAATTTTTCACACATCGAATATCATTTATATCATCTGAATAAGTAAGATAAGCCTAGTGAACAGGTTGTTAACAATCTACTCACTAGGCTTATCTTTCTTTATCCCTATCTAATTTCCAGCAATAACAAATGAATCTTGCATGTAGCATCGCCTATTCAACGATAATTTGCGGTCGCATACTATGCAATGATTACATCACAGTAGAACCCTTCCCGGTTCTCTTTGCAGGTTGCATATCGATATCTTACCATATTTCCCTCATTGAATCGGATAAAATAAGCCGAATAATGATATCGTGTTCGTTCCATAAATGTATTCATAACCGCTACTGCATTCTCAACCGAGTATTCTTTTAACTTCATATCGACAATGTACCGGTTCGACTTGACAAGAATACTTTCTTTGTCAATGTTCGAAATCTCATGTATTGCCGCATGTAATATACCTTTTGTTACGTCATCGGCAGATAATTGTATCTTCGAGACATATTCATTCATAACCGAAACCATTTCGTTCCTCCCACACAATTACAGTTCTAATAGATCTCACGATCAGGCATTGCCTTCAATATCTGCTTGAACTGATCAAAATTCTCTACAAATAGTTTCACGACATCTGGATCAAATTGTGTTCCGCTATGCTTCACAATCTCATTATAGGTGTCCTCTAACGACCATCCTTCTTTGTAATATCGTTGTGAGGTCAAAGCGTCAAAAACATCACATACAGCCATCAAACGGCTTATATAGGATATCTCTTCCCCTTTCATTCCTAAATATCCCGATCCATCCCATCGTTCGTGATGTTCTAAAGCAATCGTCTTTGCAATCTTCATTATATCTCCCGGACATTTTGCAAGAAGCGCTTCACCATACAGAACATGATTCTTCATAATGGCATACTCTTCGTCTGTTAATTTGTCTGGCTTATCCAATATCTCTTCCGGAATCATTAATTTGCCGATATCATGCATCATAGCAGCCACAGACAACTTCTCAACATAATCTGTTGTGAAACCGGATGCCTCTCCTAACACTCTCATATACTCTGCAACTCGACGGATATGTTCACCAGTTACTTTGGATTTGCTTTCTGAAATCTCTGCAAATGCATAAATCAGCTCTTCCTGACTATGTATCAGATCATGATTCGCTGCAATGGTATTATTCAGCATAACCATGTTACGATCAACAATATAATAAGAAAATAAAGTGGTAACCAGTACTAAAACAATTCGAAGGAACACTCCATAAATCAACGCTTCCGAAAAGCTTGAGTACCCCTCTCCCACGCTATCGCATAGTACGAAGTATCTTAATAGCATAGTAAGAAATACACAAACACAATCTACGAGGGTTGTTGCAACGATCAATTTGCGGTCGCAATACAACGTTGCAATCAGTAGCGGAAGAATTACGAGCACTATGAAATCATATGAAATAAAAGTTGACAACAAAAAGACAACCGACATAATACACATAATGACATAATACTTGATCCACTGTTTCTCTAAATGAAGAACATTAACAAGTATTGTCGGGATCATTAATAGTATAATGCTGCCAAAGAAAATAATTACAACATTCTGTTTGTCATAATTATAATAATCTGTTACAGAAAACATACCCAATGATATTAAAAACAATATTGTAATTCGTAAACATTTTGCAGCAACTTTATTCACTTCCAAATTATTCTTTCGAATCAATAAATCTCTATCCATACTTCCCCCGAACACAATCTTCTTTACAAAAGATGTAATCTTCTATTCTCGTCTGTTTCTGAAATCGATATATCTATTACAAAGTATCTGCATCAATTACCTTGCCGTCTAACCAGATCTTCTCCAAATTATAGAACAATCGATCTTCTTCATTGAAAATGTGAACAATCACATCATTGAAATCCATCAAGATCCAGCTTGCAGTCTGATATCCTTCAATCTGTCTTGGGTGAATCTTATTCTCCTGTAACTTCTCCTCTACATTACGAGACATCGCCTGTACCTGATTACGATTCGATCCACTTGCAATAATAAAGTAATCTGCCATTACCGATACATTCGATATATCAATAACTTTAATATCCTGTCCCTTCTTATCTTCTAATGCGTCGATTGCAACTTTTGCCATCTCTTTGCTTGTCATATCATTCTCCTTATTGTCGTCTCAAATGACTGTAATATTCATATGTTTCCTTGGTGATTGGATCAACCGCTGCACCTTTCTTGCACAAATAGTGTACACTATTGTGTAGTATATGTAACAAACACTGATCCAAATCATTATATGCTTCTTTGCGAATCAGATCCATCTCTGGAAGTAACGTCCGATTCGGCTCAATATAATCTGCAATATATACAATCTTTTCCAATGTTGTCATCGCAGGTCTTCCTGTCGTATGATAAGTAATTGCAGATAAAATATCTTCGTCCGTCACCCCATACTTCTCTTTCGCATACACAGCAGATAACTTGGCATGCAGCAATTCCGGATTCTTATATTCGCATTCCGAAATAGGCAAACCTCTTTTTTCACATTTGCTGATCTTCTTATCATTCGGGACATACTTAGCACAATCATGCAATAATCCTGCAATTAATGCTTTCTCGTAATCTACACCATACATAAATGCCATTGTTCCCGCAGTATATTCTACACCAAGCGAATGTTCAAAACGCTTGGCAGGAAGCTTCTCTTTCAGCTTCTCTCTCATCTCTAATCTATCCATTGTAAATGCTCCTGTTTCTTTCAATCAAGCAATCAATATTATACCAAAAAATGCAGTAGATTTCAACGAAATCACTGCATTATTTTCAGGTTGTAAGATATAAGAAACAGCACTCTATAAAAGCTATATGTTTCACATATATAATTTCTTTTGCCGGATATATTCCAATACATCACAATCTATATATTGCTGTACATAGTTCGATGATAGCTCCGGGTGATGATGTATCTCCTCCCTTAATTTACTGGAAGAACAAGCAATCTCAGCACATTTTATCAGATGAAAGTGTGAGCCAGAATACAACTGTTCAAGTTGTGTAATCTTGTTCAATAATTGTTTTTTTGTAGAATGATCTCTTGCTGCAACCAGAATCTGTGCCAGGGCTGTAATTTGTTCCGGATGTACCCATTTATCAAAATACATCAGTGAATCTGCACCCATAATGAAATAGAAGTCGTCCTCTGGATGTTCCATTGTCAATCCTTTCAAAGTATCGCAGGTATACGTATTCCCTTCTCTTTGCAGTTCATAATCAGACGATTGAAAATACGGAATATCCTTAATCGCCAATTCTACCATGGCAAGCCGCTCCGCTCCCGATACAATCTGGTCATTCGCTTTGTATGCCGGTATATGATTGGGCATAAACCACACTTCATCCAGATCAAATTGTTCGTATGCACTCTGTGCAATCTGGATATGTCCTTTGTGTATAGGATTAAATGTTCCGCCCATAATTCCAATTCGACTCATAACAGTTCCTCATTTCTAAAACAGAAATGCTATATAGTTGACATAATAATGTTATTATCAACCATATAGCATCTCAAATTATTTTGGAAGTTCAATCTTTGGCTTTTTCTTATTCATCCGATATAATACAATCTTCTTGCCAATCACCTGAACAACCTGTGAATGTGTACGTTCCGCAATAGTCTGTGCAATAATCTTTGGATCATCTAAACAATTCTTCAATACACTAAGTTTAATCAATTCTCTCTTTTCAATCGCCTCATCAACAGAAGTGATCAATTCTGGTGTGACACTTGATTTACCAATATTAATGATAGGATCCATTGTCATTGCCAATCCCTTCAAATAGGCACGTTGCTTACTTGTCATATATCCTTCCTGCCTTTCTGTTAACTTCTATTTCTTGTTCGGAATATCAACTTGCATTATTATTAAAAGTTCAACGCATACTCCAAACCATATTCAGCATATTTTAATGAATTATTCATAATACTCAAATTCGAGATAATACATACGAACAACATCACCTTCTTCGATGCCTTTCGCTTTCAATTCGTCAATAATACCATTTTCCTTCATGAACTTCTGGAAGAATTCAAAGCCTTTCTCTGAATCCAGATTCGTATAACCAAGCATCTTCTCGATCTTCGGACCTTCCACTATGAATACATGGTCATCATCTTCCGCAACTTCGACTGTATATGGTTCATTATCCTCTTCAAATGTTGGTACATATTCCTGTTCAAATTCTACTATATCCTCCGGTGCCTGTTTCACTAACTCATATACATACCACAGAAGCTCTTTCACGCCTTCTCCTGATACCGCAGAGATTGGGAATACCTTAATTCCCTGTGGCTCAAATTCCTCTTTGAGCATATCGATTACGGTCTCTTTCTCTACCTCTGTCATAGCATCCATCTTATTGGCTGCAATAACCATTGGCCGGCTTGATATCTCGATGTTATACTTCTTCAATTCTTCCATAATGGCATATACATCATTGATTGGATCCCGTCCCTCTACCGATGCACCATCTACAACGTGAAGTAACACCTTAGTACGTTCAATATGACGAAGGAACTGCAATCCTAATCCAACACCCTCACTGGCACCTTCAATAATTCCCGGAATATCCGCAATTACAAATCCAGCTCCATCGGAAAGGTTAACTACACCTAAGTTTGGATTCAAAGTCGTAAAATGATAGTTCGCAATCTTAGGCTTTGCATTCGTTACTCTGGATAAAAATGTGGACTTTCCAACATTCGGAAATCCAACCAGACCAACATCCGCAATTACCTTAAGCTCTAGGGTCACATATAATTCCTGTGCAGGCTGTCCCGGTTGTGCATACTTTGGTGCCTGCATCGTAGAAGTGGCATAATGCATATTACCATTACCGCCTCTTCCGCCTTTTAATATAACAACTGGCTCTGTCTTATTCGACATATCCATGATAACTTTCCCAGTTTCAAAATCTTTGATCACAGTTCCCGGTGGTACTTTACAGATAATATCTGCACCATTCGCACCATGCTGCCTTTTCTTATTGCCCTCTTTACCATCTTCGGCACAATATTTCCGTACATTACGAAAATCATTTAATGTGTTAAGACCTTCGTCTACAACAAAAATGACGTCACCGCCATCACCACCATCGCCACCATCCGGACCACCGGCCGGAACATATAATTCACGACGGAAGCTGACATGACCATCGCCACCCTTACCGGAGCGAAGATAAACCTTGGCTCTGTCTGCAAACATCTCTAATCTCCTATTATTCTAAAAAAGGCTGGAGCATTGACTCCAGCCTTATCTGCATGTATCTTATTCGTTAACGGATACAGGGTAGATAGAAACCTGCTTCTTATCTCTGCCCTTTCTCTCATAGCGGACAACACCATCTACTAAAGCAAACAAAGTATCATCTTTGCCCTTGCCTACGTTAGTACCTGGATGAATCTTAGTTCCGCGCTGTCTGTATAAAATATTACCAGCTTTTACGAACTGACCATCTGCTCTCTTCGCACCAAGTCTCTTAGATTCTGAGTCTCTACCGTTCTTTGTAGAACCCATACCTTTCTTATGAGCGAATAACTGAAGGTTAAGCTTAAACATCATTCACACCTCCTGATTCAAAATTGAAATGTACTTTCTACCATATTTCTGCTCAATTGTAGTGATTCCAAGCATAAATGACTGGAATAATAATTCCGCCTCTGCACTTGGCATACTCTTCAAAATGACGTTCTGGAAGTTGATCTTGGTATCACCATTCAATTCCTTCTCATCCTTTGTAAAGCTCTCCAGGGAATTCACCAAATTAATGTACAATATAGATACCGCACTACAAACAATATCTCTTCCCCGTCTGCCGAATTCGGCATGTCCTTCTAACTGGACTCCAACTATCTCGTTGTTCTTGTTAAACACAGTAACAGTAATCATAGTCTAATTAAGCATTAATTGCTTTGATCTCAACCTTAGTAAATGGCTGTCTATGACCATTCTTCTTGTGATAGCCGGTTTTTCTCTTATACTTGTAAACAACAACCTTCTTAGCCTTGCCATCACCGATTACACTTGCTGTAACACTTGAGTTAGCAACTGCCTCGCCACATAACATGTCTTTGTCGTTGTTAATAGCAATAACATCAAATTTCACTTCAGAACCAGCTTCTGCATTAAGCTTCTCTACTTTAATGATATCACCTTCAGCTACCTTGTACTGCTTACCACCTGTTGCAATAATTGCGTACATACGGTTACCTCCTATTATCATTACTCGCCAGATATGGTGGCATCTTATATAAAATATAGACACACTTCGACCTCTCTGTGCGGCACACTAGATTATATTATCAAATATATATTCGCTTGTCAACGAATTTTTCAATATTTTGCGAATTATTTCCAGCCTATACATTCATATAGTGGTTTTCGTGTCTTCTTTCTGGTAATCTCATATAATTCCAACGCTGTCACATCCACAAAACGGCTCGGCACCTTATCTTTCCGTAATGCTGCCTTCAATGTATGGATCAGCCTATCCCTGTTTTCTGGCTGTTTCATATTAATAAAATCAACAAGAATAATTCCAGATAAGTTCCGCAATCGTAATTGCTTCGCAATCTCTACGGCAGCCTCTTCATTTACTTTCAACAGATGCTCTTCCTGTCGCTTCTTTCCAATGGATTTACCGGTATTTACGTCAATTACAACCATCGCCTCCGTCGGTTCAATCACAAGAAATCCGCCAGATTTCAGCCATACCCGCTTATCTAACAAATGTGAGATCTCTGATTCAAGATTCAGAAGCTTATATAACGGGTACTCATCTTCATAAAATATCAGTTGTGGTTCAGCCGCTTCTGCTTTTTTATCATTTGTATCATTATGATCGGATAATACTTTCTTGGATATTACCAAATTATCAGGTTTGATTCTTGTAGATAACTCCTCATATATCATCTTATTATCTGTCTGAATCTCATCAATTCGTGTCCAGCCGTATTCTTCCATTATGACAAGATATTCCGGTTTACCGCCTTGAATCAACCCGGTATTCCTCTCATATTCTGCTTTATGCATAATCTGATCCATCTGTGTAGATAATTGCTGTAATTCAGTCTGAACAGCGTCATTCTCAGCCTGCTCGCAGGCGGTTCGAAAGATCACACCATATGGCATATCCGCAGGAACCATTGCTTTCAATTCTTCCACCCGATCTGTATTACGAATCTTATTCGATACCCCAACCATTCCTGTCAGCAGATCAAATGCTACATAATTGCCCGCAAGACTGATATTACCTGTTACCCGTGCCTGTTTCATCTTGAGCGCTTCCTGTTCCACCTGCACTAATACCTTGTCGCCTTCTGCAATAGAAGGTAATCCCTTTGGCAGCGTTCGGTTCAGTACTCTTGCAGGCTTATCATTTAACGGCAGATAACCGACATGCTTCTCGTCTAACCGAATAAATGCAGACTGAATGTTCTTCACGACTTTTTCCACCCTGCCAATATAGATATTGCCAATCTGGAAAGAATCGCCACTGACGAAAGGATGACATTCTGCTAGAACATTTTCCTCATATATCAAAAGATATTGTATATTATTACATTCTGTTATTACTGCACGGGTCATTCAATCACCGTTCCTGTCTCTAATAAAGAAACCAACTGTTCCTTTTCGTTTCGCATGTACGTCTCTAACCGATGAATCCGGTAATCAAACCGGTTGTATTCGTATCCAATTTCCTTACAGATTGCCTGCACGATCAATTCCGGCTTCAGGTTGTATTCACTACCTGTAGCAAGCAGCATGTATAGCTTGTCATTCGCATAGATGTCATCAACATACTGGTTTGCTATAGAAGATGTCTCACCAACAGGATCACCTGCTAACTCTCTTGCCGATACATAACTTTCCACTGATACTTTATAGATGCCCAGTTTAATATCTTCTATCTTCTCATTTTTCTTCGTCTTTTTCAATACTTCAATCGTATCAAGCTCTAATAAATGCGGGACATATGTTAAAAATCTCTCTTTCACATCAGCAGGAACTTCATCCCGTATCGTGATCAGGTAATCCGATGCGGCTACGATCGACATGGAATTCTTCGCATCATCTGGCAATAATCTTGCTGCTTTTACTTCCATTCCGGCAGCCATCTGTTCATTAAAACGTCTCACAAATTCATCAGATGATACCACCGAATGAAATTCTGCATCAAAATATTCTCCTTCACTTGTCACACCAAGTGCTAATGGTGCTGCAAAGGACATCAACTGATGCGGGCTGAAGCCCTGCGAATACGCAATATCAAAGCCCGCCCGTTTGACCGCTTTCTGGAAATACCGCATCACATCTAAGTGTCCGATGAATTTCAGAAGTTCTGACTTTGTATATTTAATTCTTACCTTCAAAGCAGACACCTCCTCCGAATTTTGCTGCGCCACAGCCGGAACATTTCTCCCGACAGTTTGGTGTTACAATTCCTTGTCTGGCACGTTCCCATTCCTGAATCAGGAATCGTTTGGTCACACCAATATCAATAAAATCCCATGGCAGTAATTCGTCTACACTTCGCTCTCTTGTGGTATAGAATTCCTTTACGATTCCATTCTTCTCAAATGCCTGCAGCCATCGGTCATTGTCAAAGAACTCCGTCCATGCATCAAAGATACCGCCTGCCTGATAAACATCATATAAAACATTGCATAACTTCCGGTCCCCTCTGGCAAGCACACCTTCTAATACCGATACATAAGTGTCATGATACTGATACTTCATGGATTTGGCATTTAACTGTTCCCGGAATGTGTCTTTGACATGATGTGCCCGTTCAATATAAGTTTCCGGATCTAACATCGGTGCCCACTGAAATGGAGTAAATGGTTTCGGTACAAAATATGACGAAGATGCCGTAATCTTGATCTTACCATTCCGCTCTTCTTTTGGAATGGTATAATATGCCTCGGCTACCTTTTCACAAAGCTGTGGGATTCCTTCCGCATCTTCCATTGTCTCAGTCGGAAGTCCAAGCATGAAGTAAAACTTCACCTTGTTCCAGCCACCCTTAAATGCTTCCATAGAACCTCGAAGGATCACTTCCTCGGTCAGTCCTTTGTTAATGACATCACGAAGCCTCTGCGTGCCCGCCTCCGGAGCAAATGTAAGGGAGCTCTTCTTGACATCCTGTACCTTCTTCATCACATCTAATGCAAATGAATCAATTCGCAGGGACGGCAAAGAAATATTCACGTCATCATTTCCAATGTCATCGATCAGGAAGTAGGTCAGATCTTTCAGACATTCATAATCGGAAGAACTTAACGAACTTAATGTAATCTCCTCATGTCCGGATGAATGCAACATCTCATACGCATACTTCTTCAATGTCTCGACATTCTTCTGACGGGTCGGACGATAGATCATTCCTGCCTGACAGAAACGACATCCTCGGATACATCCACGCATGATCTCTAACGTTACACGATCCTGTGTTACTTTGATATAAGGAACCAGCGGCTTTTCCGGGTATGGTGCCTTATCAAAATCTAATACAATCTCTTTTGTGATCGTTCTTGGTACGTCCTCATAAATTGGATCAAAACTTGCCAAAGTTCCATCCTCATTATAAGAAGGTTCATACATAGATGGCACATAAATCCCCGGCACCTTAGAAAATGCATGCAGAATCTCTTCTCTGCTGCTGCCATCTGCCCGCATTTTACGATATACCTCAAACAATTCCTCGTATCTTGTCTCACCCTCACCCATATAAAATGCGTCAAAGAAATCAGCAATTGGTTCCGGATTATAACTACACGGTCCGCCACCAATAACAATCGGATCGTCCATGGTACGATCTTTTGACCAGATCGGAATACCGGAAAGGTCCAGAATCTGCAATACATTGGTATAACACATTTCATACTGCAATGTAATTCCAAGAAAATCAAAGTTCTTGATCGGATCCTGTGTTTCTAGTGCAAATAGCGGAATCTGTTTCTCACGCATGATCTTATCAAGATCCGGCCAAGGAGAATACACCCGTTCACAATATACACCATCCATCCGGTTAAACATATCGTATAAGATCTGAATACCTAAGTGACTCATTCCAATCTCGTACACATCTGGAAAGCACATGCAGAATCGGATATCCACGTCTTTCAGATCTTTCTTTACCATATTTACTTCATTACCGATGTATCTTGCCGGTTTCTCAATCTCCATCAAGATCTCATCGGATAGTGCTAAATGATTCATAATTATTCCTCTGTCATCTTTCTTCTCGTTGTGCTTCATTCCATAAAAATATTTTTCAAAGCACACATGTATTTATTATACACAGATTAAATGATGCATACAATCTTTTTCGGATAAATTTCATCGATTCTATTATGGAAACATATTATATAATTAATTTAATTCATTTTTTAGCATGTCAAATGCCGGAGATTAGATTCAAGTATCTATCTCCGGCATTCAACAGCCCTGTATTTTATTCGCCTTTCTCTATATTTTTATCTTAATATCTAATTTTATATTTACGTACAACCAAATCACCCTTCTTGACATACTGTCTTTCATTCAGATTATCAGAAACAATCATGCTTTTATTCTCATTTTATCAAAGTGTGAGGTTTCTGTGCATAGCCTCACTATATTTGTAGCTGTTTTACAATTTTCCTAGATACATCGGGTATTAGTAACACAATTATCAGAAAGGAGGCAGTTTTATGAATGAAACTGTTTATATAGAGACAAAGTACAAGGATACTTTGTTCCGAATGTTATTCAAAGAGAAATCAAGGCTTTTAGAATTATACAACGCAATCAACAACACAAATTATCAGAATCCCACTGAATTAGAAGTAGTAACATTAGAAAATGCCGTCTATATGAGCATGAAGAATGATGTGTCCTGTCTCATTGACATGCGGATTCAATTATACGAACAACAGTCTACTGTGAATCCAAACATGCCATTACGCGATCTTATGTATGTTTGTGCACAATACGAGAAAATTGTAATCAAAAAGGATATGTATTCCCGTCGGCTGGTGAAACTTCCCACTCCGAAATTTGTGGTGTTCTATAATGGTATTGAGAAGCAATCAAAACGGTTAGAATTACATTTATCTGACGCATTTGAGATTCAAGAGGACTCTCCTGCACTAGAATTACATGTCACACAGTATAATATTAACAAGGGCTTTAACGAAGAATTATTGAGCAAATGCCCTACCTTGTTCCAATACATGCAATACGTCAACTTAATTCGGGAATACCGGAAAATAATGCCCCTAGCCAAGGCGGTTTCAAAAGCAGTTGATCATTGCATCTCACATGGAATATTGGAGGATCTTCTGTTAGCCAACAAGGCGGAGGTAATCAAAATGACCATATTTGAATATGATGAAGAACAACACAAACAGACTCTTCTCGAGGAAGGGTATGAAGACGGATTTAATGATGGAAAACTCACCAATCTTGTCACACTAGTTTGTCGCAAATTAAAATTAAACCAAACTCCATCAAAGATTGCATCCGATCTTGTAGAAGATCCAGTCACCATTCAAACAATCTGTGACATTGCAAGTTCTTATGCCCCAGATTACAACATTGAAGACATTATTGAACAGGCAAGACAGATAAACAATCCGCAAAATTAACTATCAAATATATAGTGTAGGTTTTTAATAACAATTGCCGGAAACGGTCTGCTCAAACCATTTCCGGCAATTTGTATAACTAATCTTTCTTATCCTATTTTATTTTTGATTTCCAAGTTCCATCTTGTCAAACGCATCCCTAATCCAGTGATAGCCCTTTTTACAATAGGATATTGTCTCTTCTACAAGGGGTTCATCCTCTTCTAATTGTGCTACCGTCTGCGTTAATTCTTTCCATGCCATATCAGCCCCTTTTTTCACATCCTGACCACCATATATGTATAACGAAAAGATCATAATTCCGGCAAGCAAACAAAGCACTTTTAATTTAAAACCAATCTGAAAGCCAACAGGCTTTTCCTGCTCATTCAGAGCGGAATATGACAGATTCCCCTGATTTCCTCTTCCATATACTTCACTTACATTCTTGGCATGTTGTCTTCGCAGTTCTTCTCTTACTTCCTGATATTCCTCGTTCACACGCATGCACTCCGAACACTTCTATAGTTCATCTTATGCACGCACGCCCCAAATATGCAGACTTTCACCCTTGCACAGCGTAAGTGAAGACGGCCGTATGTGCCAAACGGACGCAACGGCCTAGAAAAATTGGTTCCAAGCCGGGGCCGTTCGCACTTAATTGCTCCAGTAGCGGATGCTAAGCAATGTAACA
>CACWQE010000001.1:194517-195189 GCA_902762905.1 uncultured Lachnospiraceae bacterium
TGGTCAAGTGTACTTTCGCACTAAGTTCGGAAACACCTCACTAAGTGCTCAATGCAAGCACCGACAGTCGCAAATGCCCCTCTTTGGAATCCAAATTTTCTCTCCGAAGCTGAGGTTGGCACAATATACTGTCATTAACATATACGCTGTGCCTATCGCCCACCCGAAGCCGTCCGGTGTTAATAGGCTCCGGAACTTTAATTGTGGTTAAAATTGATACTTTAATTACAGAACATGATTGAGTGATAAATCACTTAAAATAGAAAAAGCGGATATGAATTAAAGATGAGCGCTTGTAATTGGTGCACATATTTATAATTCATATCCGCTTTTCTTTATATAACAGGTTGAATAATTTCCTGTTTTTGCATAATAATCAGAGATTACCATGAACCATATTAATAAATTGCTTTGTTAATATTCGTAATAATCAAGATATTTTCTATTCCTATAGCTCAATATTACAGTAGATCACCTGCACCAACGAAAGAACGGCTTCGGGGTGGCGATAAGCACAGCGTAGTATATCTTGATAGGAACAGTGCGAAACACAATAACGTAAATATCGGTTGTAAGGATATAACATCTATCATAAGCAGGTACTTCAGAACCGCCGGTACTTGGCGAGGTGTTTTCGAGCCTAGTACCGCTGCGAGTGATGAGTAGCGAGAG
>CACWQE010000002.1 GCA_902762905.1 uncultured Lachnospiraceae bacterium
CTTCAGAACCGCCGGTACTTGGCGAGGTGTTTTCGAGCCTAGTACCGCTGCGAGTGATGAGTAGCGAGAGCGTGCCTGCGTTGATATGTTATATCCAAACAACCGATTTGAAATCTAATATTTCGCGCGTCCGTTTTACTTACGCTGTGCAAGGGGAGATTAGTTTTCGCCCTGAAGGGCTGCATAACCTTCTTCGCTAGTACGAACCTTGATTACGTTTTCAACATCATATACAAAGATCTTACCATCTCCAATGTTGCCTGTGTAGAGTGCTTTCTTGGCAGCCTTTACAACAGCAGCAACTGGAACTTTGCTGACAACGACTTCAACCTTAACTTTTGGAAGTAAGGACATTTCCATCTCAACTCCACGATAGTACTTTGTAGCACCCTTCTGTGCACCACATCCAAGTACCTGTGTTACGGTAATACCGGTAACACCTACTGCATTAAGAGCAGTCTTGAGTTCTTCGAATTTACTCTGCTTACAGATGATATCCACCTTAGAAAGTTTCACATCAGAAGCAACCGGAGTAGAGTTCTCAACAACCTGTACCGGAACAGCCTCATCAACCGGAATACCGGAACCTGCAATCTCACCATCGATATCGGCCGGTGTAAATGGTGCAAGATCATTTACCATAGAAGCACCACTGATACGGTCGCCATATGTTAAGAAACCAGCGTAAGCAGTTTCCAAACCGTGCTCGGTTGCATCCAGACCAACGATCTCTTCTTCTGGTGTAACACGAAGACCGAAGATCTTCTTGATAATTAAGAATGTGATTGTAATTGTGATAGCGGTCCAGATGGCAGTTGCTAACATACCAGTGAGCTGGATACCTAATAATTTGAAACCGCCGCCATAGAATAATCCAAGCATTGGATTGCCAGCACTATCAGCAAGGCTGTAAGTAGGAGCTGTATCAGTTGCAAATAAACCAACAGCAATTGTACCCCAGATACCATTCATCATATGTACGGCTACAGCACCAACCGGATCATCGACACGGATCACATTATCGCAGAACCAAACACCAAATACAACTAAAACACCAGATACAGCACCAATGATTGTGGCACCCAAAGCGTCAGAAACATCACAAGGAGCTGTGATCGCTACCAGACCAGCTAAGGAAGCATTTAAACACATAGAAACATCTGGCTTACCATATTTTACCCATGTAAAGATCATACATACTACAGTAGCAACTGCTGGAGCGATGGTAGTAGTTACGAAAATAGCGCCTAACTGACCAACGCTTGTTGCGGCTGCACCGTTGAATCCGTACCAGCCAAGCCATAAGATGAATACACCAAGTGCACCAAGTGCAATGTTGTGTCCTGGGAAAGCACCGACTTTAATTTTACCATCTTTATCCTTTGTGAACTTACCAATTCTAGGTCCAAGTAAAGCAGCACCGATCAATGCGGAGATACCACCTACCATATGAATACAGTTAGATCCGGCAAAATCGTGGAAGCCCATCTGAGCTAACCAGCCGCCGCCCCATGTCCAGTGAGCTTCAATTGGATAGATCACAGCAGAGATGACTGCGGAATATACACAGTAAGATAAGAACTTAGTTCTCTCTGCCATGGCTCCAGATACGATTGTAGCGGTCGTTGCACAGAATACTAAGTTGAATACGAAGTTCGACCAGTCAAAATTTGCATAATCTGTAAAGATGTCAAAGTTTGGTGTGCCGGTGAAACCACCAAGTGCATCCTTTCCTAAGAACAATCCAAAACCGATTAAGATAAACATTACAGTACCGATACAGAAGTCCATCAGGTTCTTCATAATAATATTACCGGTGTTTTTTGCCCGGGTAAATCCGGCCTCCACCATCGCAAAACCTGCCTGCATCCAGAATACCAGCGCGGCACCGATTAGGAACCAGACGCCAAATACTTCGCCATCAATGGCACTCAAAATTTCTTTCGTCATAAGACATTCCTCCTTCTCATTAAAAAATGAAAGGCGCCTCACCCACTTGGAACGAAAGTCAGAATACTTTCGTTCTAACTGGGAAAGACGCCTTTGTCTTTGTTTGGATTTCTCCTCGTTATGATAATATGATAATGAAAAAAGATGCTCCACGCCTTATGTGAAGCACCTTTGCTCTTAACAATTCCCTATTATACTTAAGATTGTTAATTTGTCAAGAGCATTTTTTAATTTTTTTAGGATGAATCTGAAAAAACAATTCAAAACTATGGCATTTTGCGTTAAAGAAGTTAAGTGTAGAGGGGATTGCAAAGTTGGTAAGATGCGTGTATGATAGCAAAAAAGGAGACGGGAGCCGGCAGTATGGATAGAAATGGATTTCTTTATAAGAAAGAATATCATACAATTAAGATAGCAGACACCGATAGGATACCGGGATGTTTTTATTATGAGTGGGTTGCAGATCAGGATGCAATCTATATACCGGATGGAAGAACCCATTATATATGGAGACAGGGTCATTTGGAAGAATATCATTATAAGGTGCAGTCTGCATTGTGGAAAGGGAAGGAAGAGAGAATATTCGGCATTGGAATAGAACCGGAATATATATGTAATCAGGATGTGGTAGAATTAAAGAACTTTTTGGGGTGCATGGAAAAGATGAATTCTTTTGAGGAGCGACGGACTTATTATGAACGGAATGGGATGAGAGTTTTATATCTTGGGAAGGTGCATCCGTTGGTAGAGCAGGTCGTTGTACAGATAAGGAAGACAGGTGGCAGGGAATCTATAGAACAGATTGCATCCGGGATACAATATACACCAAGGCAGATAGAGTATATGTTTCAAAGGCAATTTGGATATGGTCCGAAACGGTATGGACAGATATTGCGATTACAGGAGGCGTCGGCTGCAATGCGGGAGAATGCGTCTATTACGCTGGCACAGATTGCATACGAAGTGGGATATTCCGATCCATCCCATATGCTAAGGGAATTCAAGAGGTTTGTTGGAATGACGCCGAAAGCGTTTCGGGAAGGTTATATATAGAAGAACGATAATTGGCAGATTAGGAACAAACTTACAATAGTAATTTGGATGAAATTTTGATATACTGTAAATGCATATGCAGTGCTGATCAGAATATAAAATAGTGAGCAAAATGCGAAACATTTTGCAAACGTTAAGAGGCGGTGCATAAGGTAGAATTGGAGGTAATCAGTATGGATGATAATAACAAAGATACACATGATAATAAGAATGATGACTATGAAAAATATTGTTATTTATGCCGTAGACCGGAATCCCAGGTGGGAAAGTTAATATATCTTCCGAACAATATTAATATCTGTCAGGATTGTATGCAGAAGACATTCGACAGTTTCAATAGTGGTGGAATGCAGTTTATGGATTTTTCAAATCTGCCGAATATGAATATGAATCAGTTTACACCGGTGGATGATATTCCAAAGCGACAGAAGGTAAAGAAAAAGAAAGAAAAAGAGAAGAAGGAAGAACAGCCAGAATTAACGTTAAGTACGATTCCTGCTCCTCATGAGATGAAGGCAAAGTTAGATGAGTATGTCATCGGACAGGAATATGCAAAGAAAGTAATCTCGGTAGCAGTATATAATCATTATAAGAGAGTTCTGACCGATTCCATGGATGATATTGAGATTGAAAAGTCCAATATGCTGATGGTTGGGCCAACCGGTTCTGGTAAGACGTACTTAGTTAAGACGATCGCCCGTATTCTGAATGTTCCGCTTGCCATTACGGATGCGACAACATTGACAGAAGCAGGATATATTGGCGATGATGTGGAAAGTGTACTTTCCAAACTGCTTGCTGCTGCGGATAATGATGTGGAGAAAGCAGAACGGGGAATTGTATTTATTGATGAGATTGATAAGATTGCCAAGAAGCGTAATACGAATTCAAGGGACGTCAGCGGAGAAGCCGTACAGCAAGGCCTCTTGAAGATATTAGAAGGAGCGGAGGTTGAGGTCCCGGTTGGTTCTGGCAGCAAGAATGCAATGGTTCCGCTTACGACGATGAATACAAGGAATATATTATTTATCTGTGGTGGTGCATTCCCGGATGTGGAAGATATTATCAAGGCGCGTCTGAATAAGAAGTCTTCGATTGGTTTTCAAGCGGATCTTAAAGATAAGTATGACAAGGATCGGAATCTGCTTTCCAAGATTACAGTGGAAGATTTGCGGGAATTTGGAATGATTCCGGAATTCTTAGGACGTCTGCCAATTCTCTTTACTTTAGAGGGCTTGGATGAGGATATGCTGGTTCAGATCATGAAAGAGCCGAAGAATGCGATCCTCAAACAGTACAAGAAGCTGTTGGCATTAGATGGCGTAGATCTACGGTTTGATGACAGTGCATATCATGCAATTGCCAAGCGGGCCATGGAGAAGAAGACAGGTGCAAGAGCACTTCGTGCTATTATTGAGGAATTCATGTTGGATATTATGTATCAGATTCCGAGAGATGATAATATTGGCAGAGTAACGATCACCAAGGATTACATTGAAGGAACTGGCGGACCTGTATTGGAGATGCGTGGAACATTAGCGTTAGAAGAGGACGATTTGCTGACAGCGACAGAATGAATAGATCCGGGCAGACCCGGAGCATAATAGAATAAGATGCATGTTTAGGAGGCTGTTAAAATGGAAAGAAAGAACGCATGGAAAGAGTATGACAAGAAGGACACAAAGGAATTAGAGGCTCTTTGTAAGGAATACCGTAAGTTTTTGAATCATGGTAAGACCGAGAGAGAATGTGTGAAGTACATTGTGGAGTTGGCGAAGGATGCAGGTTATCAGGATCTTGATGATATTAAGAAGTCTGGTAAGAAGTTGAAGTCTGGGGACAAAGTATATGCAGTTAATATGAAGAAAGCAATTGCCCTGTTCCAGATCGGGTCTGCTCCAATTGTGGAAGGTATGAATATCTTAGGTGCGCACATTGATTCTCCAAGAATGGATGTCAAGCAGAATCCATTGTATGAGGATACGGATTTTGCATATTTGGATACCCACTACTATGGTGGTATCAAGAAGTATCAGTGGGTAACACTTCCATTGGCAATTCACGGTGTCGTGGCAAAGAAGGATGGCGAGGTCGTTGACATTGTGATCGGTGAAGATGAGAAAGATCCAATCTTTTGTGTAACCGATCTGCTGATTCATTTAGCGGGTACACAGATGGAGAAGAAGGCAGCTAAGGTGGTAGAAGGAGAGCAGTTAGACATCTTAGTAGGCAGCCAGCCACTTCCGAAGGAAGAGAAAGAACCAGTGAAGAAGATGGTGTTATCTATCTTGAAGAAGAAGTATGACATCGAGGAAGAGGATTTCTTATCTGCTGAATTAGAGATTGTGCCAGCGGGCAAAGCAAGAGAAGCAGGACTTGATGCATCCATGATCATGGCATATGGTCAGGATGACCGTGTATGTGCCTATACTTCTGCAGCAGCCATGTTTGACATGAAGAGTGTGAAACGTACGGCATGTTGTCTGCTTGTAGATAAGGAAGAGATTGGATCGGTTGGAGCAACCGGCATGCAGTCAAAGTTCTTTGAGAATACGGTAGCAGAATTAATGGAGTCTATGGGTGAGTATTCAGAGCTGAAGCTTAAGAGATGTTTAGCAGGTTCTTATATGTTATCTTCCGATGTATCGGCAGCCTATGATCCGAACTATGCAAGTGCATTTGAGAAGAAGAATGCTGCTTATTTTGGCCGGGGCGTTGTATTCAACAAGTTTACGGGATCTCGTGGTAAATCAGGTTCGAATGATGCAAATGCAGAATACATTGGCAAGCTGCGTAAGATTATGGATGATAATCATGTGGCATTCCAGACGGCAGAGCTTGGTAAGGTGGATATTGGCGGTGGCGGAACGATTGCCTATATCTTGTCTTTGTATGGTATGAATGTCATTGACAGCGGTGTTGCGGTACTTAATATGCATGCACCATGGGAGATTACAAGCAAGGCAGATGTATATGAGGCGTACAAGTCATATAAGGCATTTTTGAAGGATGCATAAATAGTCAAGTCGATGAAAGAACGTCACATGTCAGGATTGAATAGGATATAGAAGAACACAATTGTGTGAGCAGAGCATGACGTGTGAAGAGATGATATATAGTAATGATTATTCCGATTATGGAATTAACTCCCTTAAGGGGTTCGAAGGTGCAGAAGAGATTTACCGGATGGGATGTGTTAATGAGGTTGATCCTAAGATTGCCATATTGCATATGCCACGACCGAATGATTATCTGACGTTACTGGAACGAACCCCTTATTCTTATATTCCCAAATTATTTGGTCTTATGGATTCTTCTAATGTAGAGGCAATTGGTGTGAAATCTGTGCAAAATCCAAACTATATCAATTTGGATGGGAAAAATGTGGTGATTGGAGTGATAGATACAGGGATTGATTATCAAAATCCACTTTTTTTTGATGCACAGGGACAGAGCCGCATCGGCGTTATTTGGGATCAAACGATAATTGGATTGGGAAAAAGTGATGAAATACCCGTTCCATATTATGGTGCAACATTTTCTAACCGACAGATTCAGGATGCGGTTGCTTCTGAAAATCCCTATGAGATTGTACCGTCAACTGATACAAATGGACATGGAACTTATATAGCGGGAGTGGCTGCAGGAGGAAGAAACCAGCAAAATGATTTTACAGGGATTGCAAGTGGAGCAGAGATTGCAGTTGTGAAACTAAAGACCGCTAAACCGTATTTAAAGGAGTTTTACGGTGTACCGGAAGAAACAGAGGCTTATTCCGAAACAGATCTGATCTATGCAGTGGAATATCTGTATCGATATGCATTAAGTAGAAATCGGCCGCTTTCTATTGTGATCGGATTAGGGAGTAGTAATGGGGGACATTTGGGCTATACCTTTTTGGAGCAGTATTTATCCATTCTCTTGGAAAATGTATGGATCATGGTAAGTGCTCCGGCTGGTAACGAGGGCAGTGAACGCCTGCACTATGCAGGAAATATTCGGGAAGATATGGAATATGAGCTGGTGGAATTGAATGTGGATGAAGGACAGGAGAATCTGACGTTAGAGATATGGGGGAGAGCCCCGACCACCTTTGCGGTTGGAATTGTGTCTCCACAGGGGGAGTGTTTAGAACGGATTCCACCAAGATTTGGACAGGAAGAAACGGTACAGCTGCCGTTGGCACAGTCGGAAATCTATGTTGCCTATCAGGTGGTGGAAATCTATACTGGAGAAGAGTTGATCTTTATCCGTTTACGTCACCCTACACCAGGAATATGGACATTTCAGATCTATGCAGATGAGGGGAGACAACGGAATTTTAATATCTGGTTAACGTTACGACAGTTCCTACAGCCCAATACGTATTTCCTCAATTCTGATCCGGGTAATACGATCACGGCACCCGGTAATGCGCCGCTTGTTATGACTATGACAGCATATAATCATCGAAATGGAAGTATCTATGCGAGGGCGGGGAGAGGATATAATACCAGAGAACAGGTGAAACCGGATCTGGCTGCACCAGGGGTAAATATTACGGGCCCCGGACTTCGCAATAATTTTGTGGAGCGGAGTGGAACATCAGTTGCAGCGGCGCATAGCGCAGGCGTTATGGCGTTGTTACTACAATGGAATGTGGAGCATTATCAGTTAGGATATTTTTATGCAAGACAGATTCAGAGTTTTTTCTACAAGAGTGCAGTAAGGGAGGATGAATATGTATATCCCAATCCGATATGGGGATATGGAATTATGAATCTGGCAAATGTATTTGAGCAATTTCGACTGACTTATGAAGCACATTAGATTGGCGTAAATATTGTTGACTAATTTACTAGGAAAAGAGTATAATAAAGGAAAATCGGATGGTTTGAGAAAAGTTCGATGTTTACAGACAGGTCTGGAAGAAGGAGAGGATTAAGATTGAAGATTTCTACAAAGGGAAGATATGCATTGCGTCTGATGTTGGATCTGGCGCAGAATAATACAGGAGAAATGATCCGCGTGAAAGAGATTTCAGAACGACAGGGCATATCGGAGAAGTATTTAGAACAGATTATTACAATGTTAAAGAAGGCCAATTATGTTAAGAGTCTTCGGGGGGCACAAGGGGGATATCGTCTTGCGAAGGAACCAGAGGAATATACAGTCGGAATGATCTTGAGGTTAACAGAGGGGAATATGGCTCCGGTTGCCTGTCTAGAGGATGAGATTAACCAGTGTGAACGTGCAGATTCTTGTGTGACATTGCGTTTGTGGACGATGTTAGATGATGCGATCAAAGGGGTGATTGATAAGGTAACGCTTCAGGATATGCTTGATTGGAGTGAAGAAAAGGGAGATAATTACATTATATAGATAATAATGCCAGCAACCATTCCGGTTGCTGGCATTGTTTGTATAACTATTCCATCTTGTTATTGTGTTACAATATTAAGAAGTTCGTTGCTACGTGCGATGAATTTGGTCATAGCTTCTGCACCGAGAGGAGCATGTGCTAATAATGCCAGGTCGTATAATTGCTCACAGATCAGAGGGGTATGCTCTCCTTCTGGATTGTCTAATACATATTGTACGAGGTTATTGTTGGCATTTAATACAAGGGTCTGGGAATCCCCACCAAACATAGATGGGTCCATAGCACCGCCCATGCTGTACATCTTCATCATATCCTGCATACGTCGTGTCTCTTCCGGAAGTGTGATCATAGAAGAGATAGCAGCGTTCTTCAATTTCTCTACCTTGACAGTCAGTTTGTCATTATCTAAGGCTTTCTTGAAGATCTCGGATAATTTGTCTGTCGTCTCCTTAAGCTCTTCTTCCGGAACATCTTCTTTAAAGGTGTTGGTGATATCGGAATCAATTCTTGTGAATTTCACACCCTCATTCTTCTGTTCTGTATGTGTGATAAATGGGGTATCGATATTATGTGTCAATACAACGGCGTTAATTCCCTGTTCCTTGAACATATTGATATATTGTGATTGTACTTTCTCATCATCTGTATAGAAGACGGTGTTCTCATATTTCTCCTTGCCGGCCTCTAAGTACTCAGACAAGGTAAGGTATTTGCCGTCAATATCCTTATACAGAATATAGTCTTTCATCTTGTCATCGAACTTGTCGTCCTTGAGACATCCGAACTTGATAAATGGGCTCAGGTCATCCCAGTAGCTTTCGTAAGTCTCGCGCTCGGTCTTGAACATACCGGAAAGCTTGTCTGCTACCTTCTTTGTAATGTAATCAGAGATCTTCTTAACAAAACCATCATTTTGTAACGCACTTCTTGATACATTCAAAGGAAGATCTGGACAATCGATGACACCCTTTAGCAATAAGAGGAATTCAGGGATAACTTCCTTGATATTATCTGCGATAAATACCTGGTTGTTATATAACTTGATCGTACCCTCTAAGGTATCATACTCTGAATTGAATTTCGGGAAGTATAGGATACCTTTCAGGTTGAATGGATAATCCATGTTCAAGTGAATCCAAAATAGTGGCTCTTTGAAGTCTAAGAAGACTTTCCGGTAGAATTCCTTATATTCCTCTTCGGAACAGTCATTCGGATGCTTTGTCCACAATGGATGGATATCGTTGATTGGCTTCTCGACAGGTTCTTTCTTCTCTTCTACCTTTTCATCAGAAGTATCTGTAGCAGTATCAGCATCCGATGTCTCGCTATCGGCAGCATCCTGTGCTGGAACTTCCTCGGTATCTACCGTATCCTTATCTTGTTCTTTTGCCGTATCCGCATTGGTGAAATAGATCTCCTCCGGCATGAAAGAGCAGTATTTCTCTAATACTTCCTTCACACGATATTCGTTCGCAAATTCGTAGCTGTCCTCATTGAGATATAAGGTAATCTCGGTACCGTGTACATCACGGTCACCCGTTGACATGGTGTATTCGGTTCCACCATCGCACTCCCAGAAGACTGGCTCTGCGCCTTCTTTATAAGATAAGGTGTTGATCGTTACTTTATCTGCTACCATGAAAGTAGAATAGAATCCGAGACCGAAATGACCGATGATCTGGTCGTCATTTGCTTTATCCTTGTATTTCTCTAAGAAATCAGAGGCGCCGGAAAAGGCAATCTGGTTAATGTATTCGTTTACTTCATCTGCAGTCATACCGATACCGTTATCAATGAAAGTAAGAGTCTTATCGTTCGGACTTGCAATGACATCGATCCGGTACTTACAATCTTCTGGCTCTTCATATTCACCAATCAAAGACAACTTACGTAACTTGGTAACTGCATCACAGGCATTAGATACTACCTCACGGATAAAAATGTCGTGGTCAGAATATAACCACTTCTTAATAATTGGAAAGATATTATCGCTATTAATAGATAAACTTCCTTTTTTCTTTCTTGCCATATAGAACATCTCCTTTATTTCTTACTATTGTATTCTTAGATTCAGTGAACAATTATCGTGGGATGAATTGTTACAAAGACTATGATAGTCGATTGGTTGAGAAAAGTCAAGAAAAAATTAGCACTCAAATCAAATGAGTGCTAACAAAACGAAAGAGATATGAATTCACATTATTTATAAATAAATATCACATTTTTGTACAAAGTAAGGGGTGCAATAAAAATAAGGAAATATAAGGATTTTACTGGCATGTTATGTTATTGGATTTGAATAATGTGATAAAATTGGAAGAAATATTATCTTCCAAATCTTTATTCAAAGTAAAAATTTTATAAGAAATTCCACATATCACATTTAATTTGTGTCCCTGAAACAGGATATTTAGATAAATTCCACTAATATCGCTCGGTTGAAGTGTGGATTGTTGCTGGATAGTTTGTGTGATCATGTGTTCCGGAAGGCGGAGAACCAGCTTCATACTAGAGGGTGTTTTTCGTCCCTTGATCAGTAAGAAGACTTTTGCCTTTGCGAGGTTCCAGGGAAGGTATGTATGTTCAGACAAGGCATAGATATCCTGTTCTTCTTCTGAAAAGAAGTCCTGATTCACATGTCCGTCTATTGTATATAACATATCAGTGTGAATCTCCCCGGATACCAGATCGTAGGAGTCAAAGGTATCAGACTGAAGTAATAACTGCATAAATTCTTTGATATCTAATATTTCAATTGCGCGCATAGATAGGTTCCTTTCCTGTTTGATCTTCTATGAATTATATCCATTGTAGCATAGATGAAGGGAAAAAACATTTTTATTTTTGATTTCTGTGGTATACTACAAAAAGAGAATTGGAATAGGAGGATCTTATAGTGGAGCATTTGATGAAATTGTTAAAACAGGGTGTCACAGCAGCACACACAATTGCATGTGTAAAAGAACAGTTTGTAGAGGCTGGATTTCAGGAACTGGATATAGAACAAACATGGAAATTAGAAGAGAATGGAAAATATTATGTGAACTTGTATGAGACGAATTGCGTTGCTTTTCGGATGGGAACACATATGGAAAACGGAGTGTCTCCTAAATTTCATATTGCCATGGCGCATAGCGATTATCCATGTTTTCAGATTAAGCCACAACCGGATATTGCATCGGGAAATGTGATGAAATTAAATGTTGATATATATGGTGGTATGTATCAAAAGTCCTGGCTGGATCGTCCGTTAGGGATTGCAGGACGTTTGATTGTGAAGGGAGCGGATGTGTTTTCGCCAAAGACAATACGTTATCGAAGTGATCGTCCATTATGTATTATCCCAAGTCTGGCAATTCATATGGATCGGGAATTGAATAAGAAAGGAGCATTGGATACTGCGAAGGAGCTTGTTCCGTTAACTTCTCTTACGAAAGAGGATAATCTTTTGCAATATATTGCAAAGGATGTACAGATAAAAGAAGAGGATATATTGGAATTTGATCTGTATACATTTGTTATGGATGAGCCTGTGTTGGTTGGATTGGATCAATCTTTGCTATCTTCTCCAAGGCTCGATAATCTAACCTCTGTTGCGGCGTTGCAGGAAGGTTTGATTTCATGTCAGAATGTTCCGGGAAATACAGTTGATATGATGGTAGTATTTGATAATGAAGAAGTAGGAAGCCGCACCAAACAAGGGGCTGACAGTGAATTGTTGTCATGGATTTTGCATAAAATAGGTCAACAATGTAATGAAGGATTTGATAAATGTGATAGATTGAATGAAAACTTTTTGCTTTCTGTAGATGTGGCACATGCCAATCATCCGAATTATCCAGAAAAAAGTGATGCTACCAATGTAGCCAATCTGGGTCAGGGTTTTTGCGTAAAACGAAGTGTTGGGCAGAAGTATGGAACAACTGCAAAAAGTGGGGCTGTTATCAGGGCAATTTGTGAAAACAGTGATATTCCTTGTACTGTTGCAGTGAACCGGACTGGTATTCCGGGAGGGAGTACGTTGGGCCCGATCGTGTCTGCACATCTGCCATATCCATGTGCGGATATTGGAATGCCGATTCTTTCTATGCATTCTGCCTGTGAATTGGGAGCTAAGGCAGATTATGAGGCACTTGTCCATTTTATGAAAGCTTTTTATGAAGCATAGAAAGGAATAGCGGGGAGCAAATGACACATACTAGGATAGAAACAGAATGTCTCTACCACATGGAAACAGATTGTTCCATGGGATAGAGATAGCATCTGAATAATAATAGTATGATGGAGGTGCCCTGCATGAATGCGATCGTGAATCAGGAAGGATGTATCAGCTGTGGGTTATGTGTGAGTACATGCCCGGAGGTATTTGCATTTGATGAAGATGGTGTTGCAATAGCGAATGGACAGCTGAGTGATTCTAACTATGCAGCTGCGGAATCTGCCCGAATGGCATGCCCGGTAGCGGTCATTGATATTGTAGATTAGAAATATTCGATTAATTTTTTTTCAAGCTGCTGTAGGATCAGGTAAAGCAGCATGGCTATAACACATAAGATTAAGATTGATAGAAGAACATGACTCATTTTGAAGGTCTGGGAACCGTAGATAATCAGGTAGCCCAGACCTTCTCTTGCTGCTAAGAATTCGCCGATGACAACACCAACCAGGCAAAGACCGATATTTACTTTCATAATACTTAAGATGTTTGGAACATTACTTGGCAGGACAACAAGCCGGAGACATTGAAAGCGATTTCCGTGAAGAGTCTCGATCAATTTCACCTTGTCGGAATCGACATTAGTAAATCCGGTATATATATTTAATATGCTTCCAAAGATGGCAACGGAACAGGCGCATACAATGATCGTTGTCTTGTTTGCTCCGAGCCATACGATCAGAACCGGGGCTAATGCAGATTTAGGAAGTGCATTTAAGATTACTAAGTATGGCTCTAATACTTTGGATAAGGTTTCATTCCACCAAAATAATGTTGCGATCAAAAGACTTCCTATGATTACAATGACAAACCCGATCAATGTTTCATACAAAGTGATACCGATATGATGAAAGAGTGAGCCATCGGATGTCATTGTGATTAAGGTTTGTGCTAATTTGGAAGGACAGCAGAAGATAAAGTCATTGATCCAATGTTGTCTGGCTGATACTTCCCATAATGTCAGAAATCCGGCAAAAAGCAGGATCTGGTATATTCGGATAAGAAGATGGTTGCGGTGTATTTTTTTTACGTATTGCTGCTGTTCGAGGGAAGGAACATCAGGAGTTGAAATCTTCGTTTTCATCGTATAAAGCCTCCCAGATTTTGTTGTAATATTGGTTGAACTCCGGCGTGTTTCGCACGCTTTTTGGAGTGCGGTTTGCAATAGAAAATGTGATTGGAACAATGGTTTTGATCGTTCCTGGTCGTTTGGTTAAGACGATGACCCGGTCAGACATGGAGATTGCTTCTGCAAGATCATGCGTTACTAATAAAGTGCTGATTCCTTTTTCTTTGATGATCGAACCGATATCATCCGATACATTGAGACGTGTCTGATAATCTAATGCACTAAAGGGTTCGTCAAGTAATAAGATATCCGGCGAGAGAGCTAAGGTGCGGATCAAGGCTGCCCGTTGACGCATGCCACCGGAAAGCTGTCTTGGATATGCGTGCCGAAAGTCCCATAATCCGTAAGTCTTTAATAATTCATCAATGATGGAGAGATGGTAGCTGTCTAGTTTTTTCTGAATTTCTAATCCCAATGTCAGGTTTTTGTATATCGTACGCCATTCCAACAAATGATCTTTTTGCAGCATATATCCGATGTTAGCATCCGAATTGGTGCCGGAGTTTCCTTTTAGAAGAATTTGCCCGGAGGTAATAGGTAGAAGTCCGGCAACCAGATTCAGAAGTGTTGTTTTGCCACATCCGCTCGGACCAACAAATGAAATAAATTCATTTTTATATAGTTTGAATGAAATATCTTTAAGAGAAAGCGTTTCACAAGATATTGTATGATAAGTGTAATTTACATTAAAAAATTCTAGCAATGGTGTTTCCAATTTTTACCACTCCTCGTTATCCTATATAATAGTGTATTCAAAAACACAAAAAATGACCTAATATAAGGGAAAGTGACGCTTGACGAAAAATTTTTCTTTATTTATAATAAGCTCGCTTACAAAGTGTTTGGAATAAGAAGGGAAGCAATTGCAGACACTAGTAGTACAAAAAGTTAGGAGAACAGATGGCTAAGATGACAAGAGCGCAATTGGCGCAACGAAGAAGAATTGAATTATATAAGAAGATTATTATATATGGCTTTTTAGTTCTTACCATTCTGCCGATTTTCACAAGTATGTTCCTGTTTTATAAAGTGAATCAGTTAGAGGAGCGATTGGAGTATGCATTAAGTGAAGACGGTGGCGATTATTTAACACTTCGCCAGAGTCGGGAAGCACTTCGGAATAATCCGAATGCGAATAGTGAACGGTTCGCAACTTCTGTAAAGTCTGTGCTTGGTGCAACCAACACGAAAGGCGGTAAGGCAGATAATACTGTGGATGGAGAGCAGACGACACAGGATGCAGACGGAAAGGAACAGTCTTCCACAAACGCAGGGAATGAAACAGATTCCAAAGAGACGAAACGGGTTTATCTGACATTTGATGATGGTCCATCGATCTATACGGGACAGATTCTGGATGTTCTGGCTGCGAATAACGTGAAAGCTACATTCTTTGTAATAGGAAGAGATGAAGAATATTATGATTATTACAAGCGTATTGTGGATGAGGGACATACGTTAGGAATGCATTCCTATAGTCACGTGTATCAGGATTTATATGCATCGGTAGAATCTTTTGGGGATGAAATTGAGAAACTAAATGATCTGCTATATAAAGTAACCGGTACAAAGAGCAGTATTTTCCGATTTCCGGGTGGAAGTTCGAACAATGTAGCACCATTACCGATTCAGGACTATATTGCATATCTGAATGAACATAATATCAATTATTATGACTGGAATGCATTGAATGGTGATGCCGTAACAAGCGGATTATCTCCAGAGCAGCTTGTCAATAATATTATGAATGATGTGGAGAATAATCAGGATTCCATTGTGTTAATGCATGATTTACAGACGACACATACAACAGTGGAATCGTTACAATTGTTAATTGATACATTGAAAAGTGAAGGATATGAGATATTGCCGATTGATGCGGATACACCGTTGATTCAACATGTATCATGCAATTCGGTAGAAGAATAGAAGGCACCTTTGTGTGGAACCTTTTTAATAAGGGAAACGCAGAGGTGTCTTTTCGTATACAATAAGCCATGTACGGATTTGTAACTGCACAAAGATACGAATTTGGCGAATTGTATTATCGAGTCGTTGGATGAGGTGGTTTAGACTGGAATCTATATACGTTCTGTGATAAGATGAAAGAATCAAAAGATAAGAGAGATCAGGTATAAATACATGACATATCAAACAGCAATGGAATATATGAATCAAATCGGGAAGAAAGGAAGTATCTTAGGGCTTGCAAATGTAAAAGAACTGTTGAGACGGCTTGGTAATCCACAGGATCAGCTAACGGTCATTCATGTGGCTGGAACGAATGGAAAAGGAAGTATCTGTACGTTTCTCGATTGTATGTATCAGGCAGAAGGAAAACGTGTCGGACGTTATATTTCACCAACATTATTTACTTATCTGGAACGGTTTCAAGTGAATGGGAAGACAATGAAAGAGGTGGAATTTGCCGATATCTTTACACAGATCTATACGGTATTACAGGATATGCAGCGGGACGGCAAGGAGATCCCGACTGCTTTTGAAGTGGAGACAGCGGTTGCTTTTTGCTATTTTGTAAAAGAAGCGGTGGATATTGTAATATTAGAGACGGGGATGGGAGGAAGAGAGGATGCAACAAATGTGGTTGCCGCCCCATACTGTACGGTATTTGCGTCGATTGGAATGGATCATATGCAGTTTTTAGGAGATACTGTAGAAAAGATTGCTTATCAGAAAGCGGGGATTATCAAGAGGGGATGCCCGGTTGTCAGTTATCCAAACACAGATAAGGTATGTGAGGTTTTGCGTAAGGAGTGGCGGGAGTGTAATGAGGATGTAGAACTTCCTGTATTCCAGATAGCAGACCGGTCGCAGGTTACTATCTTAGAGGAGTCGTTAGATGGAAGTCGCTTCTGCTATAAAGGAGAAGAATATGAGATTTCGTTAGCAGGAGATTATCAGGTATATAATGCGGTTACGGCGATCGAGACAAAGTTATTATTAGATGGTTCTTTGGTGAAAGATAGTTTGAAAAAGGCTAAGTGGTCTGCAAGATTTGAAAAGTTGTCTGACAGACCATTACTGATTCGTGATGGTGCACATAATATGGATGGGGTACAGGCACTTAAGATCAGCTTGGAAAAACATTTTACAAATACTCATATAATCTTTATAATAGGAATATTAAAGGACAAAGAATATGAGAAGATGATAGCTGCGTTATGTCCGATGGCTACGCGTGTCTACACGATTACCCCTCCGGTAGAGAGAGGGCTTTCGGGTGAACGGTTAAGAGAGGATATTCTGCCATATTGTAAGGATGCGATATATTGTGAGAGTGTTGCAAAGGCATGTCATTGTGCCAGCGAGGTATGGGAAGAATATGACAGACAAGGACAATCTGCGGTTATTGTTGCATGGGGCTCTTTATCTTATATGGGGCTTCTGGGAAGGAACTAAATGATAAGAATAGAACAGATTATGGCACACCCGCTGTACATTGAGTCAATGGCGGGAATACAGGATGCGGAACGGGATCGGATCTTTTGCAGACATGGATTAGAGCATTGTTTAGATGTTGCCCGCATTTTGTATATTATAGTGTTAGAACAGCACTTGGATTATGATAAAGAAGTGATCTATGCCGCCGCATTGTTACATGATGTAGGCCGGTATGAGGAATACATGCATGATATATCCCATCACGAGGCAGGAATCCGGCTGGCGGGAGAGATATTGACGGACTGTGATTTCACACAGGATGAAAGGACAATGATTCTGCAGGCAATTGGTGATCACAAAGAGTACGATGCGAAGGGACAGGAATTCAGCCGCCTGTTATATCGGGCAGATAAATGGTGCAGGGGCTGTTATGCTTGTAAAGCACGGGAGGATTGTTACTGGGAAGAGGAACGTAAGAATTCGACCATTATATATTAACAACAAAGGGGAGCTTAACACATGAAGATTGGAACAAAAGAATTTGACTTAGAACATGAATTTTATGTAATGGGAATCCTGAATGTAACACCGGATTCTTTTTCAGATGGCGGAAAGTATAATGACATGGATCATGCCTTGAAACAGGCAGAACGTATGGTAGAAGAAGGGGCGACGATCTTGGATGTTGGAGGGGAATCGACCCGGCCGAATCATATTAAGATCACATCGGCTGAGGAGATTGAACGGGTCTGTCCAGTGATTGAGGCATTGAAGGCAAGATTTGATGTACCAATCTCTTTGGATACTTATAAGTCGGATGTAGCACAGGCAGGAATTGAAGCAGGAACGGATCTGTTAAATGATATCTGGGGATTGAAATGGGATGGGACGATGGCAAAAGTAATTGCCAAGGCTGGAATTCCGTGCTGTCTGATGCATAACCGAAAAGATACGAACTACCAGAATTTAATGGAAGATGTGCTTGCCAATTTGCAGGAAAGTGTGGATATGGCACTTGCAGAGGGAATAGCAAGGGAACACATTATACTAGATCCGGGAATCGGATTTGCCAAAGATCTGGATCAGAATCTGTCGGTGATGAAACATGTTGGAAGATTGAAAGAATTAGGGTATCCGGTTCTTTTAGGAACTTCTAGAAAGTCCATGATTGGATTAACATTGGATCTTCCGGTGACAGAGAGGGAAGAAGGCACGATGACGACATCGGTTATGGGATTGATGGCAGGGTGTTCCATCTTCCGTGTTCATGATGTCAAGACGAATATGCGGGGACTTTCCATGGCACAGGCAATTTTGAGAGCACAGTAATATGTACAAATTTCGGGATATTATTAAATTTATGTAAAATATTCCGGGAAAACAGTGTAAAATAGAACGTATATTTAACGATAGAAGGAAAACCGTTATGGTAGAATAGGAGAGGATACATGGACCAGATTATCATTGAGAATATGGAAGTCTTTGGGTATCATGGAGTATTTGAGGAAGAAGCGTTTTTGGGTCAGAAGTTTATCATTAGTGCACATCTTTATCTCGATACCAGGCAGGCAGGTAAGACTGATGATCTGACAAAGTCATTAGATTATGGCGAAGTGTGTCAGTTCATTAAGAAATTGGTTGAGACGGAACGGTATATGTTGATTGAGCGTTTGGCAGAAGAGATTGCAAGTCAGTTATTGCTTACATTTGAACAGCTTCAACGGGTTGGCATTACAGTTAAGAAACCGTGGGCACCGGTGAGGATACCGTTAGATACTGTGGCAGTACAGATTGAACGGGGCTGGCATACAGTATATCTGTCGATTGGATCGAATATGGGCGATAAGGAAGGTTATCTGGATTTTGCAATTGACCGTTTGAATGCGTTAGCGGATACGAAGGTAACAGCAGTGTCCGATTACATTGAGACGGAGCCGTATGGTGGTGTAGAGCAGGATAATTTCCTGAATGGTGCATTAGAGATACAGACATTGAAGACGCCGGAAGAATTACTTGAAACAACAATGGGTATTGAGCAGGAAGCACACCGGGAACGGATCGTTCACTGGGGACCAAGAACATTGGATATTGATATTTTATTCTATGATGATGTAATTATGCATACACAGAAGTTGACGGTTCCCCATATTGAGATACCGAAACGGGCATTTGTGTTAGAACCGCTTATGTCGATTGCTCCGTATTATATTCATCCGGTGCTGCACCGGTCAGTTATGGAGTTATTCAGGGAATTACAGGAACAGGATTCGAAACCTCAGATACAAGGAGAACAAAAATGATACAGGATTTAAGTGTAACCAGACAAGAGATTGATAAAGTAGATAAGCAGATAGTGGAATTAATTGAAAAACGTATGGATCTTGCTTTGCAGGTGGCAGAATATAAGATGTCAACAGGAAAACCAATCTATGACCGGCAGCGGGAATTAGAGAAATTGGATAAGTTAGGACATATGGCAAGTACGGAATTCAACGCAAAGAGTGTTCAGGAATTATTCTTGCAGATCATGTCTGTTTCAAGAAGATATCAGTATCGTGTAATCGGTGATCAGGATCATATCATTGACAAGATGTTCACGAAGGTTCAGCATTTGGAAAAGAATGCGGATACCAAAGTTGTATATGCAGGTGTGCCAGGTGCATTTGCAGAGACGGCGATGGTTGATTATTTTGGCGAAGCTGTCAGTGGAAGTAATGTGAAAGACTTTCATGAAGTGGCAAGCTATGTGGCAGAGGGAAAGGCTGATTATGGTGTGTTGCCGATCGAGAATTCTTCTGCCGGTTTTGTGAATGGAATCTATGATCTGTTAGACCGATTTTCGTTATCGATTGTTGGAGAACAGATGGTAGCGGTGAATCAATGTCTGCTTGGAATTCCGGGAACGGATCTTTCGAAGGTTACAACGGTGTATTCGCACCCGCAAGGGCTGATGCAGTCGAAAGAATATTTAGAGCAGACAGACTGGAAGCAGGTCAGCATGGCGAATACCGCATTAAGTGCTAAGAAGGTACATGATGACGGGGACGCAACGCAGGTTGCAATTGCCAGTGAGCGTGCGGCTAAGTTATATGGTCTTAGTATACTGAATCCAAAACTCAATGTTTCAGATAATAATACAACACGGTTTGTTATCGTATCAAAGAAGCGGGAATATGAGGAGAATGCTAACAAGGTAAGCATTTCGTTCTCGCTTCCGCATACATGTGGTACATTGTACAATATTCTTGCACATTTTATCTTTAATAATGTGAATATGACAAGTATTGAGTCAATTCCGTTATCGGGTAAACAGTGGGAGTATTGTTTCTTTGTAGATTTTGAAGGTAATTTGGGAGATGTTGATGTAGTGAATGCCCTAAAAGGCATTATGGCTGAGACAGAGAATTTCCGAATTTTAGGATGTTTTGTTTCAGAGCAGGAGAACAGGAGGAATGCGTAAATGGCATACAAAACATTTGCTGCAATTGATGTCGGTTCTACCGATGTGACGATGAAGATTTTTGAGGTGACAGCGAAGAAGGGTTATCGTCAATTGGATTATGTCAGCAATATTATTGAATTAGGATCCGATACCTATGCGGATGGCTATATTTCTCAGGAATCGATTGAGGAATTGTGTGACATTCTGCTTGGATTTGCAGATAAGATGAAAGAATATGGAACGGTGGATTATTGTGCCTATGCGACCAGTGCAATTCGGGAGGCGAAGAATAATCAGATGGTATTAGATCTGATCAAGGTTAGAACTTCCTTTGATGTGCAGATATTAAGCAATTCAGAACATCGATTCCTTATGTATAAAGGTCTTGCGGTGAAAGCAGATTATTTTGAGAAGGTTGTGGATAAGAATACGGCAATTGTGGATATCGGGGCAGGAAGTATTCAGATATCGCTGATGAATAATGGAAAGCTGACAGCAACACAGAATATTCCAATTGGAGCACTCCGGGTTCGTGATCGTTTGAAAATATTACGGTTTGATACCCTTCATTTAGAACGTGTTATGGAAGAATTTATTGCCAATGAGATTGATGCGTTCCGGCATTACTACCTTGGTGATAAGGTGATCAAGAATGTAATTGCAATTGGGGATGAAATCGGTAATCTGATTCAGATTGTGCCGGAACTGGGAATTCATGATCAGTTGAACGAGAAACAGTTAAAGACAATATTTGATAAATTGCTGAGTATGGATGCTTCTGATTTGGCGGCGGAATATAAGATTCCTTATGAGCGGGCTACTTTGTTGTTACCGGCGGCAATGATCTATGGTATCTTTTTAAGACAGGCAAAGGCAGATCTGATATGGACGCCGAATATTGATTTGTGTGATGGTATTATTGTGGATGAGATGGAGAAAAGGAAACGATTAGTCTTTGAAAGAGATTTTGAGGATGATATCCGGTCATCGGTATTACATATTGCAAAGAAGTATCGTTGTAACAAGGAGCATAATGTGAATGTCACTAAGATTGCCTGCCAGATCTTTGATAAGACAAAGAAGATCCATGGATTGAAAGAGAAAGAACGGCTACAGTTAGAGATTGCAGCAACGTTACATGATTGTGGCAAATTTATTAACATGAGTGGAGCAGGTGCGAATTCCTATGCAATTATTATGTCAACCGAGATTATGGGTCTTTCCCATAAGGAACGGGAAGAGATTGCCAATATTGTGAAATATAACTCAGTCGCATTTCCAGATTATAATGAGATTCGCAATGAATTAGGGGAATGCAATTATATGACAATTGCAAAATTAGTTGCGATCTTACGTGTGGCGAATGCTATGGATCGTTCGCACAAGCAGAAAGCAAGTGCTTATAATATGGTAGTTAAGGACAAGCAGTTAGTGATTACGATTGATACATTATATGACTTAGCATTAGAGAGGGGATTGTTCACGGACAAAGCAGAATTCTTTGAGCTTGTCTATGGAATCAAACCTGTATTGAGACAGAAAAGGAGTGTTTGAGAATGAAAGAAAAAAGCAAATACTTAAAGCCGGAATATCTTGAAAACCGGGAATTGTCCTGGCTTCAGTTTAATAAGAGAATTTTGGCAGAGGCAAAGGATAAGAATATATTATTATTTGAACGCATGAAGTTCTTGAGCATTACGGCATCGAATTTAGATGAGTTCTTTATGATTCGAATTGCATCTTTGATGGACATGGTGCATGCCGGATATACGAAAAAGGATATTGCAGGAATGACGGCGAAGGAGCAGTTGGAGCAGATCCTGCCAGAGGCAAAGGAGTTTATGGCAGATCAATATACGACTCTCAATCGTTCGTTGATCCCACAGTTGGAGAAATGTGGTCTCCATCTGATCCGGCATCATGAGGATCTGACAGAGAAGCAGGCCCGTTATGTGGATGAGTATTTCATGAAGGATGTCTATCCGGTTCTCACACCAATGGCGGTAGATTCTTCCAGACCATTTCCGCTGATCCAGAATAAGACATTGAATATCGGAGCTTTGATCAAGGATAAGAAAAAGGAAAATGTAATTGATATCGCTACGGTTCAGGTTCCGGGGGTATTGCCTCGAATTGTAGAGGTCCCGGCAGAGAAAGAAGACGAGACAGATATCATTTTACTAGAGGAAGTAATTGAACGTAATCTGGATAAATTATTCCTCAATTATACGATATTAAGTGCACATCCATATCGTATCATGCGTAATGCGGATCTTACGATTGATGAGGATGATGCAGCAGATCTGTTAAAAGAGATTGAAAAACAGATCAAGAAGCGTCAATGGGGTGAAGTCATCCGGTTAGAGGTTGCTGACACGATGGACAAACGTCTGCAGAAGAAGCTGATGGAGCAGTTGAATGTAGATGAGAATTATGTCTATAAGATTAAAGGGCCGTTGGATCTTACGTTTTTGATGAAGGCATATGGCTTAGATGGCTTTGATGCTTATCGTCTTCCGAAGTATGTTCCGCAGCCAGTGCCGGGATTAGACCGGGAGCGTGGAATCTTTGAACAGATAAGAGAACATGATATTTTATTACATCACCCATATTACGAATTTACACCGGTGATCGACTTCATTTCGCAGGCGGCAAACGATCCGAATGTATTAGCAATCAAGCAGACGCTTTATCGTGTTAGTGGCAATTCGCCAATTGTTGCGTCTCTTGCCAAAGCGGCAGAGAATGGTAAGCAGGTTACGGTATTGGTTGAGCTGAAGGCACGATTTGATGAGGAAAATAATATCGGCTGGGCGAAAATGTTAGAGAAAGCTGGGTGTCATGTTATCTATGGCCTGGTTGGCTTAAAGACACATTCCAAGATTGCATTGGTTGTTCGAAAGGAAGAAGATGGAATCCGGAGATATGTGCATTTAGGAACCGGTAACTATAATGATGTAACAGCGAAACTTTATACGGATATGGGACTTTTGACTTGTAATGATGCTATAGGAGAGGATGCAACGGCTGTATTTAATATGCTGTCCGGATATTCTGAGCCGCCAGCATGGAATAAGTTGATGGTTGCTCCGATCTGGTTAAAGGATCGATTCCTCATGTTGATCAATCGGGAGGCAGAGAATGCAAAGAAGGGTAAGAAAGCAAGAATTGTTGCCAAGATGAATTCACTTTGTGATCCGATGATCATTGAAGCACTGTACAAGGCAAGTGCAGCAGGCGTTAAGATTGACCTGATCATTCGTGGAATCTGTTGCCTGAAAGTAGGAATTCCAGGAATATCAGAGAATATTCAGGTTCGTTCTATTGTTGGTAATTTCTTAGAGCATTCGAGAATCTTCTATTTCTATAATGATGGATTTGAAGATGTATATATGGGTAGTGCAGACTGGATGCCGCGTAATCTGGATAAGCGTGTGGAGATTACCTTCCCGGTAGAGGATGAAAAGCTAAAAGAAGAGGTAATTGATATATTGAGATTGCAGCTGGCTGATACATTGAAAGCCCATATCTTACAGCCGAACGGAAGAGAATATGCAAAGCAGGATCTTCGTGGTCTGGAGAAGATTGCGGCTCAGGATGAGTTCTGTAAGCAGGCAATGAAGCAAAAGAGTAAGATTTCCAAAGATGTGGTGAGAAATGTGTTTGAACCGGCAACGCCACCGGCAGAAAATGAATAAAAAGTACTTGACTTGCATAGAGATATATGGTAATCTATTCAAGTCGTGTGACGAGACAACAAAGCAGAGTATCCACTCTCACCTTAGCGCATGGGGCGACTCGGGTTGAATATTAGTAAGAATAAGATTTCTCTAATAGAAGTGGATGGTATGCTGTCCACTTCTTTTTTAATAATATGAGATGGAGGTACAAAGCCATTAGCGAGTTAATGATTAATGAGCAGATTCGTGATAAGGAGATTCGCTTAATCGGATCTAATGGGGAGCAGTTAGGAATTATGTCAGCAAGGGATGCCATGAAGCTGGCAAGAGAAGCAGAATTAGATTTGGTGAAGATTGCTCCAACAGCAAAGCCACCGGTATGTAAGATTATTGATTATGGAAAGTACCGTTATGAGCTTGCAAGAAAAGAAAAAGAAGCAAAGAAGAAGCAGAAGACAATTGATATCAAAGAAGTTCGGTTATCTCCGAATATTGATACCAATGATTTGAATACGAAAGTGAATCAGGCAAGAAAGTTCTTGTCTAAGGGAGATAAGGTTAAGGTTACTTTGCGTTTCCGTGGTAGAGAGCTTGCTCATGTGAACCAGAGCAAAGGAATCCTGGATGATTTTGCAAAACAGTTAGAGGATGTTGCAGTGGTTGATAAGCCTGCAAAGTTCGAAGGCAGAAGCATGATCATGTTCTTATCAGAGAAGAAATAGTTATATGCTGGAACCTTGTTCCGATTATATAAGAGAACACAGACATTTAAGGAGGAAATAATAATGCCAAAATTAAAGACAAACAGAGCAGCAGCTAAGCGTTTTAAGAAAACAGGAACTGGTAAATTAAAGAGAAACAAAGCTTACAAGCGTCATATCTTAACCAAGAAGACTACTAAGAAGAAGAGAGATCTTAGAAAAGCAGCAATGATGGATAAGACAAACGAAAAGGTAATGAAGAAGATTTTACCTTATCTTTAAGATGGATTGAATTAGGAGGAAATAGAAATGGCAAGAGTTAAAGGCGGCGTAGGCGCAAAGAAAAGACATAACAGAACATTAAAGCTCGCAAAGGGTTACAGAGGAGCTAGATCAAAGCAGTATAGAGTAGCAAAGCAGTCAGTTATGAGAGCACTTACTTCTTCATATGCTGGTAGAAAGCAGAGAAAGAGACAGTTCAGACGTTTATGGATTGCCCGTATCAATGCAGCAGCAAGAATGAATGGTTTATCATATAGCAAGTTTATGTACGGCTTAAAGTTAGCTGGTGTTGACATGAACAGAAAGATGCTTGCTGAGTTAGCAGTTTCTGATGCAGAGGGATTTGCAAAGTTAGTAGAAGTTGCTAAGGCTAAGCTTGCATAATACTGTATTTCTATAGGTTGAGGGAGAATCGAAGCAGATGTGTATGAGGCGCATCTGCTTCAAAACTCAACAAATCTCAAAAAGTTGTAATTAAGTGTTGCAATTTTGATAGAATCGTAGTAATATATATGAGGTTCGTGATTCAAATCATTAATTGAATACGCGGGAGTGCTGGAATTGGCAGACAGGCCAGACTAAGGATCTGGTGGTCATTGCGATCGTGTGGGTTCAAGTCCCATCTCCCGCATGACTGACATGTTTTATGTCATATTAGGAAGAGCCGTGAAGCCTTGATTTACAAGGGCTTGCGGCTCTTTAGGTTTTGCTTCATATGATATGGAATGCGAAATTCTGCTACTTTTCTGCTACTTTTTTGCTACTTTTCTGCAACCTATTTATAGCATCTTAACATCTCGAATAATGTTGTTATCACGTTCTTTTAATTCTTCCATGATATGAAGATAGATTTCTCTGGTAACGTTGCTATTAACATGTCCCAGACGGCGAGCAATGAAATCAATATCAAATCCCTTGGCCAGAAGAATGGATGCATGTGTATGCCGGAGAACATGAGGTGTGATAGGACGTCCTATAAGTCGAATAGAATTCTCTTTCAAATATTTATTATATGCGCAGTAGCTGATTGGTTCGCCACGTCTGCTAGAGAATAGATATATACTAGAAATACCTCGTAGTATATTAAAAGCACGAATCTCTTTGAGTAAGTCGGCAAGTTCTGTTTGTATATATATTCGCCGGTTAGCTTCTACGGTCTTTGGGGTAGTGATAATCTTACCGTTTTCATCATATGTTTGGTGAATATCTATATATTCAGAGGTAACAGACTTCTTTTCAAGAGCAATGACTTCACCGATACGGCATCCGGTAAGAAGCAGAAAACGGGTAAGAAGTTGCCAGTGTTTCATAGTCATTCCATCAATAAGTTTGTTAGCTTCTGCTACTTCAATATATTTATCTGTAACTTTTTCATGTGCTGAAGAATCTTTATAGCATTTTAACTTATCCAGATAGCGGATATCGTCGATATACTCATTCTGATATCCCCAGCGAATTAGAGCCTTAAAACGTGTAAGCATCTCATTTTTGGATGAATTTGATTTCTTTGTAGCATCAAATCGATTCTTTACATATTGGGATGTCAGTTTATTCACTAGAATATCAGAGCCAATTATTTTCTTCTTGAATGAATTACAGAAGTCTCTATTGCGCCGATATGTAGAGAATTTGACATTTTCTAGTTGGTAGGCAAGGTATTTGTTGACTAATGTACCAAATCTTAAATTAGCGTTATCTGTAGATTGAGCCAGCAACTTCTCATTGATTCTTTTTGCAAGAAGTTGTTCTGCTGCCTTTTTGTTACGGTTGTTGTATTTGTCAAATGTTTTGGATACATACTTATCCTTGCCGGTCATATCGTCGAAGTATCGCTCTGTAAACTTGCATTTTCCATTTGGTAGTATCTCGTACCACATAATAAGCACTCCCTTCTTAAGGGTATAAAAAATACACCCTATGCAATAAGGTGTTATTTGTGGTATACTTGACTTGCTGATGGTCGGTATACCACAACACCTGTTGTGTATAGTGACTTGTGATCTGCTCCGGCGGCAACTGGGGCAGATCGTTTTTTATTGACTTATCAGTATATTTTGCTATAATATACTTAACAAGAGAGCCGGTGACTAGATTAAGCCTAGCCGCTGGTAGTAAAGATGTTACAAAAAGTAGCGCCTTAGTTTACCAGACAGAGGGCGCTACTTTTTGCGTTTAATGTAAATAACAAGAGTTATAACAGCGCAAAGCATAATTACAAATTGGAATAAATCACTATATGTAACCATTGGCACCAGCTCCCTTCATAAGTAATCCAGCAGCTGACATATCGCCCCACCGGCTCCCCGGTTAAATATGTTATTGTATGCTCCGGGTGAACCGGAGATTAACATTCAACTTCGATTAATTCATTTGATTTATCTCTATCCCTATCCCATAGTTTTACACTTGATTATTTCTGATAATCTGAATGAAAAACAGTATAATTTGAATCTGCATACAAAACATGTATTATACTAATAGGCTGTAAATATATTTTATAAATATATTCTAGCATGAGAAAAACGGAATGACAAGGAGGAATACCTACATTACTGAAAATATGGAATTTATGAACGAAAAAGTCAAACATTTGAAATTATTTCATAATTATGACTATTTGTTCATAAAGTTATGAAATTATTACATAAATTTGACTTTTTTGATCAAACGTTTGAACGAAAACGGGCACTTTATTTTTATTTTGCATTTTTAGTCATAATTGTAGACAAGGGGAAATGAACACCGTATAATGACACAATCAATTGTTTGCAAACTTTCGATAAGACATTATACGAGTAAGGAGATGAATGAATGCGGTTAAAAATAAAGCGCATAATGGCAATGGTTCTCATTGCGGTATTGCTTATAACTATGGTGCCCATGAGTGCGATAGAAGTATATGCAGATGGAATATCGGAAACTTCCGTGAGTGAGATACAAGCACAGAACACAGAAGAGGATATATTGTCAACAGATATGGATATTGGGAAAGATTCCGAAGATACGGCGGTAACCTGGCATGAGACACAAGAGGTACCGAAGGAAGATAAGAGTCAGACCAACGTAGAAGCAAATGCAGATATGAGTGCAGATAAAGAGGAAGTAACAGAAGAGTCTGAGCAGATAGCGTCGGAAAATCAGCAGGAAAGAATGTCGGATGCTGACCTGGTGGAAGTAACAGAGCCGGATGTCATAGAAAAAGAAAAGGTTATGGCGGACGAAATTTCTGTGCCGTTGTTTGTAAATGGAGAAAGTGTTGAGTCAGATTCCAGGAAGGAACAGGAGAAAAAAGTAATTTCCAAGATTGGCTTACATAATGCAGAAATTGGAATTTCACTACACAATCTGGATGAGAAAGTGCCATTAGGATGTATTATGGCGGCGGATCAGTGGTCAGATGGACATTTCAAATGGTATGTGAACACGGGCGCGGCAGGCAGACATTATATATTTTGTATGGAAAAGGGAAAAGTCATGAAAAGTGGCATATTCCAACCGGCTAAATATTCTGGCGCATGGGGGACTGGTGAGAATACATTTCGAATTGCCGTTGCGATGGATTATTTTAAGAAGCATGGTGGATGGTCATCGGAAGATGGTTATGTAGAGGCGCAACAGGCTATATGGAATGAAGGTGGAACGGAGGCTGCAAATCATTTGATAAAATATTCGAATTATTTGTGGCAGTTAACAGAGCTAAATCCTGACCGGAATTCAGGTATGGGAAGTTATTCGGATCAAATAATGGCCATTGCAAAGTCAGAAATGGAGAGTAAGAAAAAGCGAAGTAATATTATAGCTGCGGCTAAGGAGTTGCCGGTTACACATCAGGATGGGTATGATCTGCAAGGAACGATTCGAATCAAGGGCTCTGCATGGAAATATTTTGCAGTTGGAAATGGATGGGGATCCATTGAAGTGGCAGGATGTTATAAGGCAGATGGCACCCGCTTAGAGAATTCTGTAGCTGTAGCATCCGTTAATTCGGACGGTAATCTGGTCGTATCCGCAAAACAGTCAGACGGCGTAGAAAAGATTGCTACGTCAGAACAGGATGCCATACTCGTTCTTATGAAAGTAAATCCAACCTATGAAGGATCAACAGAGATTTCTTATCTTAAAACTGGATTTGATGAAAAGACGCAGACGCTAAGTTATGATGCCAGTTTCTCTTCACCAGCCTATTTTGCGGTTAAGGTGTATGGAACAGAGAATACTTATACTTCTACCGGTGTATATATCAACAAGATCGATGAGTATGGAAATCCGGTTGATGGTGCGCAATTCTTTATAGGCGGAGGGCAGACCGATGGTGGTTACTTCGGACGCAATTTTACTGCAGGAGAATATGTTGAGATTGACAAACCGGGAACATATGCGATTGCGGAGACTTCTGCACCGGCTGGTATGAAACTGTATACCAATGAGTGGGGCAATCATGCTGTTGCCAGGTTTTCAGTGACAGAAGATGCAAACAAACAGTTGGTGATCACGCCAATATGGAGTGCACCAGGGGTGAAACTAGAGACAGAGGAATCGGGAGTTTCGTATTGCTATACCATTCCAAATACATATTTCGATGGTGATGCTGTTTTGCGAAAGACCGGAAATATGTTTGTTGGATTTGAAAATGGAGCGTTTGTATATCATACACGGGAATTACGGAATGTCACATTTGAATTATATGCAGCTCACGACATTTATGTACAGGATACACTGCTCTTTGCTGCAGACCAGTTAATAACCAACGAGGAATTGAACAATTCTATCTGGAATCAGATTGGTGGACATAATGCACATATAGAAGAGAAAACGGATGGTGATGGACAGATACGATATGAAAATCTTCCATTAGGGCGTTATTATGTAGTGGAGAAAGCAACGCCGTATGACGGGTATTGGGTTTCTGGTGAGAGATTATATTTTGATATTACGGTCAATGAAGATGGACAGCCGACGGAGATTGTGAAAGAACGCAATGGATACGTAAATGAACTGGTTCCGGCACAATGCATGGTCACGAAAGAAGATGCAAAGGGAAAAAGACTAGCCGGAGCGGAATTTACAATTTATGCGCATATTGATAATCAGAATTATATGGGAGGTAATCTGTTTTCGGTAGAACAGACACGACCGGCGGTTGTGTCTAGGAAAAATGGCAAAGAGATTACGGAAGAGAATCGTTGGATTCCGTTAGAAACAGTGAAGTCTGATCACAACGGGCAGGCATTCTTTGATCTGCAGCTTCCGTATGGAAAATATTTAGTCGTTGAAACACATCCTCCAAAAGGAGAGAAGGGATCTTATGCATTAGCAAAAGAATCGTATGTGTTTGAACATGTTAGTAAGGAAAATGACACATTTGCATCGGGAGCATTATTTACCCATACGTTTCAAGATGAGGAACAGGAAAATATTATTATAATCCGTAAGACGGGAGAATTGTTGACGGATGCTAAGACGGAACATTCCGCTTATGGAGATTGCCGGAAGTTAATATTTTCTCCGCTTGCGGCAAAAGATGTGCAATTCGAGATACGCGATGCAGCGGGTGATCTTATTGAGTCATTGTCGACGGACGAACATGGAGAGGCAAGAAGTGGTAACCTGAAACCGGGAACCTATTATGTTGCGGAAGTGTGGACACGCGGCGAACTGAAGCGTGTTGTAGATGCGAAAGAAGTAAGACTGGAAGCTAATACAACGAAGAAGGTACAGACACAAACGGTTGATTTCTATAATGAAAAGGTAACAACGAAGATTCGGATCCATAAGAAGGCGGAGACGGTATCTAAGGCAGGAGTGGTATCGAATGTCAGTCGAACCGACAGCTTATTTGAGTATAAGGAACAAGCTGTGGAAGGTGTTGTGTTCGGGATATTTACAAAAGAAGACATATGCAATGCGGATGGAATTGTGGTTGTGAAAGCAGATTCCTGTCTTGGATATTGTGTAACGGATAAAGAAGGAACTGCACAATTTGACGACACGTTGCCTACCGGCAATTATTATTACAAGGAGGTTCGTACAAAAGATACGACTTATAGAATAGATACAGATTCATATGAGTTTCAGGTAACATTAGAAGGAAAAGATCTTGATATGGACCTGAATCAGGAAGAACCGGTTGTTAACCGGAAATATCGTGGAAGCATTAAAGTGATCAAGACAGATTCTGTAACAAAAACAGTGTTGCAAGGGGTATCCTTTCAGTTACTTGATAATGAAAAGAAGCTCTTAGGCACATTTGTGACAGATGAGCACGGTGAAATATGGATTGGCAATCTTCCTGTGGGAGTCTATTATCTGCAAGAAACAAAAACGCTGGAACAATATGTACTAGATGACAGTATGCGGGAGATTGTATTAGACCGAAATCATTTAGATGTTGTGATGCAGATTGAAAATGCAAAACAGCAAGAGAATATAACAGAAGATTCGGAATCGGATACCGATCAAATCGTAAATGATATCGTCAATCGGGAAAAGGTATCAAGCCGTAATAAGCATGTAAAGACGGGTGACGATAATTTTCGGAATATTATATTTGGATTCGTTGTAGCGGTGCTGTTGCTAATAATGATAAGAAGAAAGGAGTGGGAACTCATGTTGAAACGGAGAATGAATGGATTATTGTTACTCGTTGTGGCAGTTATTGCGGTATTTATGATAAATAAACCGGTGCATGCGGAAAGCGTAGGCGATATCAAAGTAACTAATGCCAAAATATATGTGGATGGAAAGCTGGTAGATGGACAAGTCAGTTTAGAAGAGGAGTATAATGCATATTTTCTAGTAGCATACACGAGTGAAGGCATATACCGTTCCAGTCAGACTTATACGATACACGCAACAAATGCAAATGAAGATTGTGAAATGAAGCCGAGTTCAGGTGGATATACGGACAAACCATATACTTTAATTGGGACAAGGACAAGCCGGACGGTGGAAGTACCGGATACCATTCAGGTAATGTGTAACGTGGAATATACCTATTATTTTTTGCATGGTGAGAAGGTATCTAAGAATGATAGGCTGGTAGAGGCAGGAGAAATCACGCAGATTGCATATTATAGCGGAATGAATGTAATTGTGCCAGAGGATTGCAGAGTGAGAGAAATCTATGCGGACTCGGATGGAAAGGCGTTAAAGAAAGAAGAAATAGAACGTCTTCGGTTACAGATATATAAAAAGGATGTAAATTGTGCATTCCGTTTTCCGTCGGGTAATATACTTAGTGAAAGAGATTATTTGAATTTATGTGATGCATGGAGTCAGAATGTAAAACTGTATTATGGTACAAGGGCGGCACAGGCGATGCGGTTTGATGTAACTGTACTGACACGGGCAGAAGGAGAACGGCGTGTTACGGTGGAACCGGGTTATGTAACCGGAGAGGTTACTTACGAGTTAAATGGCGGAAGAATGAAAAAAGGACAGGACATCGATCAGTATATCTTAGGCAAGCCTTATGTTTTGGAAAGCCCAGAGAAAAAAGATTACAGATTCTTAGGATGGTATTATAGAAAAGATTTATCGCAGGAAGACATCTTACAACAAAATGAGGAACAACAATATTATCTAACAGAAAAGGATGTTGCGCAAAAGACGCTTACTATATATGCAAAATGGCAGTTTGATGTAAAGGTAAAACGGAATGGGGTACAATATCAACTGATGCCAGATGGAACAGCGCAGGTGATCGGATGTGATGACAGTGCTGATATTTCTATTATGGAAGAAGTTACATATGGTGGTAAGAAATATCCGGTTACCAGAATTTTAAAAGGTGCATATGCAAAAGATTCAATCTGCCGGTTAGAGATTCCGAAGAGCATATATGAGATTGAACCGGGCGCATTTCTTGAATGTGCCAAGTTGCAGGATGTATATGTGAAGGCATTGGAACTGTCGATTGCAGGGTGTTTCCCAAGTGATGTTACATTGCACGCTTATGGAACATCGAAGGCTTATCAGGAATATGAGAATGTTGGATATAATGGAGAAAAGAATGCATATGCAAGTAAGATTGTATATGTATTAAATGGTGGTGAGAATAGTGCGGATAATCCGGAAACTTATATCTGGAAGAGTAATCTGGTATTACAGCCTGCGGCAAAGAAAAATGCCCGTTTTGACGGTTGGTATATGGACAGTGCTTTTCAGGAAAATTCAAGGATTGAATCTATCTGTGAAGATGTCTATCAGGATGTGATATTATATGCAAAATTTATACCGGTTACAGGCGATGCGGCTCCAAATGATGAAGTGATCGTGCCGGTTGTGAATGAAAGGGAAACATCTTCAGAACGGACAGAGCAGATCATACAGATTCCGGCAATTGATGTTGCAAAAGATACGCAGACAACAGTAACCAGACAATCAGCAATTACGAAACCTAGAATTACAGAAGTGAGGTTTCGGATAAAAAAGAATCGAAAAGTCAAAATGTCAGTTACATCAGATATGGCACAGGGATATTGTATGGAGTATGCGACAAATAAGAAATTAAAACACCGCAATACAATATATATATCGAAAGACAAATATACATTTTCAAATTGGAAAAAAGGAAAGACATATTATATAAGAATCCGGGCATACAGAAGGGATCAAAATAATAAACGAATCTATAGTGATTGGACCAAAGTATATTCCCTTGTGATGAAATAAAATGGATTCTTTCTATAGAAGCAATTAATTGATAAACGCACCTGGGTAGATTGCGAGAAGACAATCTGCTCAGGTGCGTTTACATATCTGTTACGATAAATAGTGTTGACGTGGTGAATTATCTACATTTTTACTAAATATTGTGTGTTGTAATGAAAGATGAAATAAGATATAATACCAAAATATGATAAAATAGCTGCCTGGTGGACAGAATACAGAACACAGGGCAACTATATGATAGGAGGACAATAATGAACGAACAATTTAAGCCATATGTTCCGGCAGAGAAAGTGACACCAGAATTCACAGTGACGTCGGTGATTATGGGAGTGCTACTAGCGATTATTTTTGGTGCAGCGAATGCTTATTTAGGACTTAGAGTAGGTATGACAGTGTCTGCTTCCATTCCGGCAGCAGTAATTTCTATGGGCGTGATCCGGGTGATCATGCGCAAAGATTCGATTTTAGAGAGCAATATGGTACAGACAATTGGATCGGCAGGTGAGTCATTAGCTGCGGGAGCTATCTTTACGATGCCTGTTTTATTTTTATGGGCAAAGGATGGCGTGATAGAACAGCCTAGTATGCTCACGATTTCACTGATCGCATTATGTGGTGGTGTATTAGGTGTCTTATTTATGGTGCCACTTCGGAATGCTTTGATCGTAAAAGAACATGGTGTGCTTCCTTATCCGGAAGGTACAGCGTGTGCAGAGGTTCTCTTGGCCGGGGAAGAAGGTGGAGCCAGTGCAACTACGGTATTTGCAGGTATGGGATTTGCAGCGCTTTTCAAATTCCTTGTAGATGGATTAAAAGTGATTCCTGGTGTGCTCACAGCCAGGATCTCAGCATTAAAGACTGAGCTGTCTGCGGAAGTGTATCCGGCATTGATTGGTGTGGGATATATCTGCGGGCCTAAGATTGCGTCTTATATGTTTGCCGGAGGTATTATCGGATGGTTTGTATTGATTCCGGCAATTGTTACATTTGGTGGAGATACGATTCTGTATCCGGGCGCAGATACGATTGCAAACTTATATGCGCAAGGTGGAGCCTCTGCCATCTGGAGTAATTACATTCGTTACATTGGTGCTGGTGCTGTGGCAGCGGGAGGTATTATCAGTCTGATCAAGTCAATGCCTTTGATCGTAAGTACATTTGTAGATGCAATTAAAGGTATCAAGGGAGGAAAGGACAATGCAAACATCCGTACTGAGCAGGATCTGGATATGCGCTTTATCGGTGCAGGCGTATTGTTGATGATTATTATTATCTGGTTATTACCACAGATTCCGGTTACTTTGATCGGTGCAGCTTTAATTGTACTGTTTGGTTTCTTCTTTGGGGCAGTATCTTCTAGAATGGTAGGTTTAGTTGGAAGTAGTAATAATCCGGTATCCGGTATGGCGATTGCGACATTGTTGATCGCAACCCTTTGTCTGAAAGCGACGGGAGATGGCGGTACACACGGAATGACAGGAGCCATTGCAATTGGATCTATTATATGTATTATTGCTGCTATGGCAGGAGATACGTCACAGGATTTGAAGACAGGTTATATATTGGGTGCAACTCCGAAAAAGCAGCAGATCGGAGAATTGATTGGAGCGATTATCTCGGCACTTACGATTGGTGGAGTTTTAATTCTGTTAGATTCTGCATGGGGATTTGGTACAGAAGCACTTTCTGCACCACAGGCAACGTTAATGAAGATGATCGTGGAAGGCGTTATGGATGGTAATCTTCCTTGGACTTTAGTGTTCATTGGTGTATTTATTGCAATTGTGATTGAGATATTGGGAATTGCAGTATTGCCAGTGGCAATTGGTTTGTATCTTCCATTAGAATTAAGTGCAACGATTATGGTTGGAGGTTTGATCCGGCATTTTGTAGATAAGAAGAATCAGTCAGAAGATAGCGAGGCGGGATCTGGTGTGTTATTCTGCTCAGGCTTGATTGCTGGTGAGGGCCTGGTGGGTATCTTACTTGCGATTCTTACTGTTGTTAAGGTTGCAGACAAGATTGATCTATCTGGATATGTACAGACGGGCATGATTGGCGGAGTGATTCTTTTTGTGATAATGATCGCATTAGTGGTTAAATTTGCAACAAGACAGAAAAAAGAGGTATAATAGTGAAGAAGAAAACAGGGAATTATTTAGATTATATACCTGTTCGAAATGATAAATATACATGGAAACAGACAGAAGATGGAAGTGTTACAATATTGGTTGAGAATAAGGGAATCTTTCATTGGATGGCACAGCGTTTCCTGCACAAGCCAAGAGTCTCCCAGATTCATTTAGAGGAATTTGGGAGTTTCCTATGGGAAAGAATGGATGGGAAACATACCGTGTATGATATCGGACAACAGATGAGCCTGCAATTTGGAGAAAAGGCAGAACCGTTGTATCCCAGACTGGTACAGTATATGAAGAACTTGGAGCAGTATGAATTTGTTGTAATGAAACAGCCAGAGAAAAGAAGGGAGTCTTAAGGCATGCATATTGAAGAGACAGATCAGTATAAGGTTGTTTGCTATGTGGATCGTAAAGATATGCGGGAACACGGAATACAATTAGAGGATCTGGTAAACCGTACACCACTTGGAAGAATGTTCATTACGAAAGTGTCTAAGCTTTGTAAGGAAAGTACATCCTATAAATGGCCGGACTGCGCCTATTCTATGCAGATTGATGTGTATCCCGACTCCATTGGTTTGGTATTTTCGGAAAGAATTGACGATTATCTGTATAATCTGAGACAGTCCATGGTAGCTTTGCCAAAGGAACAGGCACAACAATTGGATAAAATGATCGTTATGATCTCTATGGCAGAAGAAGAGGAGGCACGTGAGATGATCCGTAAGTTTGAACATAATGTGCGGAATCTTAGCGAAAATTAGCGGAGTATGTCTAATATGTCTATAAATTAATGAATATATTGTAATAATCGCACAATTGTGCTATAATTTATTCTAGTATTGATTTTAGGAGGTAGAGGATGAAGAAGGGAATTAAGATCACAGCAAAGATTGTTTTGATGACGCTGTTTCCTTTGATTTTCATTAGTGTAGTGGCAGTTTTAATGGGGGCATCCGGGGAAAAGAAGATAGCGTATCAACTGATGGAGGAGAATCTTCACAATGTAGCATATAATGTATATTCATTATATGATATGTATGCAGAGGGAGATTATTCTTATGAAGATGGTATATTCAAGAAGGGCAAGACAGAATTGACTGACGATTACTCGATTATGGATTCCATCAAAGAGCAGTCCGATATTGAGGTAACTTTGTTCTGGGGCAAAGAGAGAGTGTTGACAACCGTAACCGATGAGAAGGGCGAACGTGCCATTGGGACAACACTGGACACAGATTTTGCATCGGACATATTGTCTGGCAAGGATGATTCTTATTTTGCCCAGGAGGTACAGATTGCCGGGGATGATTATTGTGGATATTACATACCGTTGAAGCAATCGGATGGTGAGATCGTTGGTATGATATTTACCGGACGTGCCAAGAAAGAAGTCCGTGCAACCATTACGGCGGGAGAGTATAAGATTGCAGGCAGTATGGCTGTTATCTTACTTATCACAATCATAATTGTCATTTTTGTAATCCGTGCAATCGTGACAGCATTGAAACATACGATTAACCGATTGGATGATGTGGCAGAAGGTAAGCTTGATTTTGAGATGCATGAGAAGATGTTACAGCGTGCGGATGAGATTGGTGAGATGTCACAGTCGATTCAGGGATTGATCAATGAATTCAAGAACATTATTACCGATCTGACCGGTAGTTCGCAGGAGCTGCAGGCATTCTCGGAGGAATTTGAGAAATCATTTGACACGATTACAGAGAATATCACGAATATTAATACGGCCGTGGATGAGATTGCGAATGGTGCAACTTCTCAGGCAGGAGAGACTGTGGAGGCAAATGATGAGATCAGCCGTATGGGTGATGCCATTGGAAATGCAGTAGATGATATTGAGCAGTTGAATCATAATTCCGATAAGATGCGGGATTATTCCGAATCTGCGGAGAGTACATTACAAGAATTAGTTGCTATTTCGGAGCAGACAAGTCAGGCAATCGATGAAGTACGGACGCAGACGAATCTGACGAATGAATCAGCAAAAGCAATTCAGGCAGCAACAGATATGATCACAAGCATATCGGCACAGACGAATATGTTATCGTTGAATGCCAGTATTGAGGCTGCAAGAGCTGGTGAGAATGGTAAGGGATTTGCTGTGGTCGCAGATGAGATTCGGAACCTGTCAGAACAGTCTAAGAATTCTGCGGATGAGATTATGGCAATTGTATCAGAATTAATTCGTAATTCGAATACAAGTGTAGCAACGATGGATCAGGTATCAACCAGCGTTCAGGAACAGAATCAGAAGTTAGAGAATACGAAGGCGATGTTTGCATCATTGAATGAGGAGATTGAATCCGTATCAAATGGTGTTGATCGCATTCGGGAGATTATGGAGACATTAGAAGGACAGAAGGATACGGTGACAACGAGTGTAGAGCAGTTGGCATCCATTGCAGAAGAGAATGCTGCATCAACGGAGGAGACTTCTGCTTCCATGACAGAACTGCGTGACATTGTGAAACAGTGTCATGATCAGACAATCCGCTTGACTGAGATTTCAAGAGAATTGAACAAGCATACGAATCATTTTCAGTTATAGACAATTGAGTCAGGTCTGTTAGAATAAGAACTGTTGTATTAGGATACGAAGGGATTCTAATACACAGTTCTTTTTTTTGATTTTGTCTAGGGCAATATGCCTTGTAAATGCTGTATATATGACATATAATGTAGGCAGTAAGATAAAGGAAGGCTTTTGACATGGAACATAAGATTAAGAATGTTGTATTTGATGTGGGCAATGTATTGATTGACTTTTGTTGGGAGAAGCATTGCCGACACTTAGGATATAGCGAAGAGATAATTAATGCATTTGAGAAGAATATGGTGAACTCGGATTGTTGGAGCAGATTGGATGAAGGAACGATGGAAGAAGCAGAGGCAATCGAAGAGTTTGTTCGGAGAATGCCGCAGTATGAAGCTAAGATCCGTAAGTTCTGGGATACAGCGGAAGGATTTGTAGAGGAATATCCTTATGCAGCGCCTATGATGGATCTGCTGCATAAGAAAGGCTACCGGGTGTATTTGTTATCGAATTATCCGCTTCATATGTACGAGATTCACTGGCCGACATTTGCATTTTTCAAAAAGGTAGATGGATATGTCGTATCAGCGGCAGAACGGTTGAAGAAGCCGGATCCGGCAATCTATCATTGTTTGTGTGATCGATATGGTCTGATACCGGGAGAGTGTCTGTTTATAGATGACCGGATGGAGAATATAGAAGCTGCGAGACAGGTTGGAATGGAAGGAATCTGTTTCCGATCGATGGAACAGCTACAGAGGGAATCACAGATATTTAGTGAAGAGTAGATGACACAGATAAGATAGAAGGAGGAAACATTATGCCACCAATTACGAATGACTGGGCAGAACCATTACAGGAAGAATACAAGAAGGAATATTATCGGAAATTATATTATACCGTGAATGAGGAATATCACAGTGGAAGAACTATCTATCCGCCAGCGGATGATATTTTTAATGCATTTCATCTTACACCATTGCATGAAGTGAAATGTGTTATTATCGGACAGGACCCATATCACAATGTCAATCAGGCGCATGGATTGTGTTTTAGTGTGAAACCAGAAGTAGAGATCCCACCGTCGCTTGTCAATATCTATCAGGAATTGCATGATGATCTGGGGTGTTACATCCCGAATAACGGTTACCTTGTGAAATGGGCAAAGCAAGGTGTGTTGATGTTGAATAGTGTATTGACTGTGCGGGCACATCAGGCGAATTCCCATCAGGGTATTGGATGGGAGCAGTTTACAGATGCGGTTATGGATATTTTGAATGAACAGGATCGTCCTATTGTATTTTTGTTATGGGGAAGACCGGCACAGAATAAAGCGGCACGATTGAATAATCCAAATCACCTGATCTTAAAAGCACCACATCCAAGTCCACTCTCGGCATATCGTGGATTCTTTGGATGCAAACATTTTAGTAAAGCAAATGCATTTTTGGAGGAACATGGATTAGAGCCAATAGACTGGCAGATTGAGAACATATAAGAGTAATTCCCGATAAGATTCATGTTTCTTCTATGTGAGATTCGAAAGAGTATAGTGGAAGGGACATGCGAAGAATGAGTTATGGAAATCAGAAGAGAAAGCTGCATATCGAAGGTTTGGATGCATTAAGAGGAATTGCAATTTTAGGAGTGATACTATACCATTTGATGCCGGGAAAGGTGCCGGGTGGTTTTTTAGGAGTGAATCTGTTTTTTGTATTATCTGGATATTTGATCTATCGAACGAGTGTATTGGATTATCATGAAGATCGGTATTCTGTGATTACATTTTACAAGAAGCGGATCGGAAGAATATACCCTGCTATGCTTGTTATGGTGGTGACCGTGATGGGCGTACTTGTTCTTGCTTTGCCACAGGTGGCAAAAGGAAAGCTGGGGGAAGTTCTCAGTATTGTTTTTGGATATAACAATATATGGCAGGTGGGACAGAGTGCATCCTATTTTGCGAGGATCAGTCAGCAATCGCCGTTTACACATTTGTGGGCAACAGCAGTTGAATTGCAGTTTTATCTGGTATGGCCGGTTCTCTTTGGGGTGCTGCGATGGTTGTGTCAGCATACATCTAAGCGATTCATGAGAAAGGTGTTATTAGGGATTGTCATTTTGACCGGAATGTGGATGCCGGTTTTATACCAGCCGGATCAGGATGTTTCAAGATTATATTATGGAACGGATACCCGTATATTTGCGTTGTTACTGGGGGTATATGTTGGAGCTATACATCGGGAAGCGGAATATATCAGCAGGCGAAGAATCCCAGCATGGATGCACCAGATGGCGCTTATAGTTGTAAGTTTGCTTTATATTACTGCATATTTTGTCTTAGAAGGACAGATGCCAATGTTATATAGAGGAGGTCTGTTTGTACACAGTATTTTATGTGGAATTCTGCTGCTGCTTCTACCGTATAGTGGCTGGGAGAAAGCGTTGGAAAGAAGTCCATTTACTATGGTTGGCAAAATGAGTTATGAGCTGTATTTGTGGATGTATCCGGTCATTTTCCTATTTGGATACAATAAGAAGAATTATGGAATTGTGTCCTGGGGAATTCAGATCGGTTTGATTGGAATCTTAGCGTCAGCCCAGTATGGAATTACAAGATATGTGCATAAGAGGAAAAGATATCGGAATAAAACAGGGATAAGCAGAGCAGCATGTGCAGCTTGTAGTATAGGAATTGCATTTATGGTATTGACAGGGAGTGTTGCGATTACACAGCATCTGCCTGAAATGAAACATACGTCTGCTAAGCTGATAGCGAAGGGACAATACGGTAATCATAAGAAAAATTTATCTGCAAAAGATATGGGAAATAAGATTTCAGACAAGAAGATAACGGAGGAAGCAGTAACGCTTACAACAGAGGCAGTAACGGAACAGAATGCGGATCGTAAGACCGTTACGGCAATTGGAGATTCTGTTTTACTAGGAGCGGATACCGACATAGAGAGTGTTATTCCGAATTGCGTTGTAGATGCCAAGGAATCGAGACAGGTTGCCAAGGCAAGGACTGTTGTGGATAGCCTGAAGCAAAAAGGGGAACTAGGAGACATTGTAATTCTTGCACTTGGAACGAATGGAACCTTTTCTCCAACGGTTGGTAAGAAATTGGTGAAAGCAATCGGCAGCAAACGTCAGATCTATTGGGTGACGGTATATGGAAGACATTTACAATGGCAGGAAGATTCCAATCAAATGATTTTGTCAATGGCGGAAAAATATGATAATATACATGTGATTGATTGGGCTGCATATTGTGCCGGACATGATGACTGGTTTTTGGAGGACGGCGTGCATCTGACACAGGACGGTTGCAAGGCGTATGCCCAGATGTTATATGATAGCATCCTTCCTGATATAGGAACGAAGGCAGAGGCAGAGTCGGTTCAATAGACCCAGAGAAAGAGGATAACCAATGGAGATATATATTATCAGACACGGGGAGACCGTATGGAATGCAAAGAAGCTGTTACAGGGAAGTACAGATATAGAATTGAATGAGAATGGCAGAGAATTGGCTGGTATAACCGGGCAGAATTTAGAAGGTGTTGTATTTAACAAGATATACAGTTCACCACTGATCCGTGCCTATGAGACGGCATGCCTGATACGGGGACATCGGAATATTCCGATCATACGAGATGCAAGACTTAGGGAGTTATGTTTTGGCAGTAATGAAGGAAAGGACTTCTCCAAGTTGTTAGCGGATGAGAGTGATCCGTTCCATTACTTTTTTAAGCAGCCGGAGCGATACCGGGCACCGGCTGATGGTGAGACATTAGAACATATCTGTGAGAGAGCAAAGGAGTTCTTGACGGAGGTGATCGAACCGCAATGGAAAGAGTTAGAACGTGTTATGATCGTGGCACATGGGGCTATGAATAAGGCGTTGATGTGTCATGTCAAACAGCATGGAATTGATCAGTATTGGTCTGGTGGTCTGCAGACTAATTGCAATGTGATCATTGTAAATCTTGATGAGAACGGATATCATGTTGTAGATGAGACGCGGACATTTTACTGATCATGAAATTCATATAAGATATAGACAGGAAAGAATGAACAACAGCCCTGTATAATATGGATATCCAATGAGTGGAATCCATGTTATACAGGGCTGTTGTGTGTTCTATATTCAAAAGTATATCTTTAATAGAATCTGTTATTTTGATTTTACCTCTTTCCAGAGATTATTGTAGATACGATCGGTCTTATCTCCAAGATATTGGAATGTTTCTAAGTTGTTATACTGTGTCAGATCTGGAAAGGCAATGGTACTGTTACGGATATCGTCATCTTCGATCAACTTACGGGCTTCTGTATTTGGTGTGGAATACGTGATGTACTCAAAATTCATAAGTGCAATATCCGGGCGGCAGAGGAAGTTAATAAATTTCTCTGCATTTTCTTTATTTGGTGCGTCTTTCAGGATACACCAGGAATCAATCCATACATTGGTGCCTTCCTTTGGAATGACGTATTCGAGATCTGGATTCTCACGTTTGGTGTAGATGGCTTCTCCAGAATAGATGACGCCGATTGCAGCCTCGTTGCCGATCATCTTGTCACGCACCTGGTCTACAACGTAAGCCTGTGTCAGAGGTTTCTGATCGATCAATGCCTGTTTTGCTTCTTCTAATTCCTTTGGATCACTTGAATTCATGGAATACCCTAATTTCTTCAGTGCAACCATGAAAGCATCCCGGACAGAATCCTGCATTAAAATATTGTCCTTATATTTGTCATTCCATAGAATATCCCAGGAATCGACTGGTTCATCTACCATAGTTTTGTTATATAAGATACCGACTGTTCCAACACAATATGGAACGCTGTATTTGTTTTCCGGGTCAAAGTCCTTTGACTGGTTGATGTAGTCTGGATCAATGTTTTTCACATTTGGTATATTGTCGTAATTAAGCTCTGCTAACAGACCATTTTCAATCATTTTCTGAATCATATAGTCAGAAGGACATACGACATCATAATCGGCAGCTTTGGATGCCACCTTTGGGTACATAGTTTCATTGGTCTCATATTCATCATAGACCACTTCGATTCCGGTCTCTTCTTCAAACATAGTAAGAACTTCAGGATCAAGATATTCACCCCAGTTATATACGATGACCTGCTGGTTTCCTTTTCCCTGAAAGAGGAATACGGAGCCAATGATTAAAATGAGTGCAACTGCGGCGGCTGCAAACTGTTTGGAATATCTGCGCACAAAACTTACGTGCTTTCGCGACTGCTTTTCTTTGGCAGGACTTATATTAACAATCAGTAATAACACGAATACGGTAACAAAGATGATCGTGGATAATGCGTACATTTCCGGTTTGATTCCTTTACGTACTTCTGTATAGATCTTAGTAGAAAGGGTATCTACACCGGCACCTTTGGTAAAATGCGTAATGATGAAATCATCCAAAGACATAGTAAATGCCATCAGGAACCCGGAAAGAATTCCCGGTAGAATGTCCGGGAAGATTACCTTGAAAAACGCATACACCGGTGAGGCTCCAAGATCAAGGGCTGCTTCGTAAGTATTCGGATTAAGCTGCTTGAACTTCGGCATAACATTCAATATCACATACGGAATGTTAAAGGTAATGTGTGCAAGCAGGATAGTCTGCATACCAAAGCGAAATCCAAAGCTGATGAATAATAACATAAGGGAAATACCGGTTACGATATCGGCATTTAACATAGGAATATTATTCATTCCAAGCAGAAGGTTCTTTGGTCTGGCTTTCATATTGTTAAGGGCAATACAGGTAATTGTTCCAATGAGTGTCGCAATCACGGATGATACGATTGCAATGAATATAGTATTATATAATGCCTGCATGATCGCATCATTTTTGAAAAGCTCGGAATACCAGTGGGTAGTAAAACCGCCCCACTTTGCTCTGGTACGACTGCTATTGAAAGAAAGTACGATCAGGGTAACGATTGGCGCATATAAGAATATGAATATAATCGCTACATAAAATCGTTCAATAAATCGTTTCATTACATCATGCCTCCTTCCCCATCTTTGTCAAATACAGCAGATGCAGCCATGTTGATGATGATGAAGATCATCATAACAAGGGAAAGTCCACTTCCTAAGTTCCAGTTACTTGCCTGTGTGAATTCCTGTTCAATGACATTACCGATCAATAGGATCTTGCTTCCGCCAAGCAGGTTGGAGATGACGAAGGTGGTCAATGCAGGGATGAATACCATAGTAATACCACTGATAACACCAGGGATTGTCAATGGGAAGATAACTTTTGTAAAAGTCTGTATTCCGTTGGCACCAAGATCTCTGGCAGCATTGATCACGTCGGCATCTAATTTGATCAGTGAGTTATAGATCGGTAATACCATAAATGGCAAAAAGTTATATACCATACCAAGTACAATTGCGTATGGAGTATTGATAATATTCAAGGATGGCAGATGGAGAAAATGCAGGATTGAATTGATAACTCCTGTTTTTTCTAATAGGGTCTGCCATGCCAAGGTACGCAGTAAGAAATTCATCCACATTGGGAGGATGAAGATCAGTACAATAAAGCTGTTCTGATTGATCCCTAATCTGGAGAGAATCATAGCAAGCGGATAGGCAAGTACCAGACAGATGATCGTTGCAATGAGAGACAATAGTATAGATAGTCCCAATGCCTTGAGATGCTCAGGTTCTGCAATTGCGGTGATGTTTGCCAGCGTAAAATGTTTCTCTGAATCGATCAATCCATAATAAAAGATCATAAATAAAGGAATCAGGATAAATACAATTCCCCAGACTGTGAAGGGCATTGCCAGCCATTTACTCTGTTTAGTCTTCAACGTAAGCTACCTCCTCGTCCTCGGATTCTGGCTTATGCATGATCTGGATATTAAATGGATCGACCTGGATGCCAACTTTCTCTCCAACCGGATGCATGATCGTAGAATGAACGAGCCATTCAAAACCGCCAGCCATAACTTCCATCTCGTAGTGAACACCTTTGAAAATAATGTGGGTTACTTCGCCAGAGATAGTTCCTTCTTCTGGTTTACATAACACAACGTCTTCTGGACGGATGACAACATCGACTGGTTTGTTAGTGCCGAATCCTTCATCGACACACTGCCATTTGGCACCAAAGAAGGATACGAGACGGTCTTCCAGCATGGTAGCATTAATAATGTTGCTGTCACCGATAAAGTCGGCAACGAAAGCATTCTCCGGTTCATTATAGATGTCTTCTGGTGTTCCAATCTGCTGGATGTATCCCTGATTCATAACCACAATCGTGTCACTCATGGTAAGGGCTTCTTCCTGATCGTGTGTAACATAAATAAAGGTAATTCCTAATTCGTTCTTGAGGCGGATCAATTCATACTGCATATCCTGACGTAATTTGAGATCCAATGCACCAAGCGGTTCATCTAAGAGAAGGATCTTTGGCTCGTTGACAATAGCACGGGCAATGGCAATTCGCTGCTGCTGACCACCACTTAGGGAATCTGGTTTTCGGTTCTCATATCCATCCAGATTCACAAGTTTTAATGCATAGTGGATCTTATCATCAATGTATGCTTTACTTTTATTCTTTAATTTCAGACCGAAAGCGATGTTTTCTGCAATAGTCATATGGGTAAAAAGTGCATACTTTTGAAATACCGTATTCAATTGCCGCTTATTTGGTGGCAGATTGGTAATGTCGGTACCGTCAAACATGACTTTTCCCTGGTCAGGCTGCTCAAATCCACCAATAATACGAAGTGTTGTTGTCTTACCGCAGCCAGAAGGGCCTAACAATGTGAGAAATTCATTCTCCCGGATATATAGATTCAAGTCGTCTAAGACAACGTTGTCCCCATAGGATTTTGTGATGTTTACTAGGTCAATTAATTTGTTAGCCATGGAACAATGTCCTCCTTATTATAGTAATTTAGAAACTTGGCGGGCTGGATACCCAGATCAGGGTTGCCCCGCTCTTGCCAGCCTGTATGTAATGCCTGCCGGAAGGAGTGAAATAAAAGGATTCTCCCTTCTTTGCTTTGTGTACCTGATTCCCGATGTGTATCTGAATATTGCCACTTAAGACATATCCAAATTCTTCCCCTTCGTGTGGAAGATCGGGATAGGTGGAACCATTTGGGGCTAATGTCAGCCGGATTGGTTCCATTTCGTTCTTCTGTGCATTCGGAATGATCCATTCAATGGTATTGCCGAGTTCTTCGTCTGTCTTTTCGAAATAATCTTCTTTGTGAAAGACAATCTGTTCTTCTTCGTCGTCATTAAAGAAATCTTTGAGGTTCGTTCCCAGACATTGCAAAATGTCAGTAAGTGTTGCAATGGATGGGGAGGTGAGATCCCGCTCTAACTGTGAGATAAACCCTTTGGAAAGTTCTGCCCGGTCGGCAAGTTCTTCCTGTGTCAGATTCTTAGCAAGGCGAAGTGTCTTAATCTTATAGCCTATCTTCATATTGTTTTCCTTACATAATAATAAATAATAAGTTTACTTTTACTAAACACAACAAGAGTTATTATACTCATTTCTATAGTGAAGTCAATACTAAACACAAAAGTTAGTAAAACTAAACAGAAACAAAATATAAACTTAGCAAATATCCCGTATTTTTAAAAGAATGTAAAGTGAAAATGTGGTCAAGACAGACAAGGAGTGATATAATGAACGTATAAGTGCGAATGCAACTTTCAGACAAAAGCAAAGACTGCTTGCAGGCTTATGCTTTTGGTGAAAGTTATATGAGTGCAACGAACACTGAGAAACCGGAGGTTTCGAAGTGGCATTCGCACGTAGAGGTGAAGCCGGCGGGAGAGCACGAAGTGCGGGTTCACGATGGAATGAGTGTATAAGCGTGGATATGAAGGGATCGGTGTTATGGGGTTATTAGAGGCAGAAGCAATTGAAGATCTGTTACATAGTTCGAGTATTTCCAAAGGAATCGAGCGAACCATGGAACGAATGATCAATGAGCTCGAGATGGATAGCATGTACATTATCCGTTATGAGGAAGATGCAAAACAGTTAGAGGTTGTCTTTGACTGGGAAAGCGGAGATACAGAGCGTTCCATTGATTTTCAATCATATATTGACTGTATAGAGGATTGGTATCATTTTGATGAAGAAGACATGTATGTAGCAAGGGCAACGATGGTACTTCCTTCTGCGGAACGCAACATGTACAAAGAATGTGGTTACGAGGCAGTAGTAGAATATCAGATGACCAATCATGGCAACATTATCGGTTATATTATTTTAGGATGGAATCGCATTAAAGGATTGTCAGAAGAGGATTCCAAGGCATTACACGTACTGCTTAAGTTAATGAATGAAGTATTGATCCGGCAGTTCTATAAAGAGGTGATGGGGGAAAGTGACTGGAGATTATTCAAACTTGCCAGTACGATGACGAAGACAATGGTCTACATGGTAGATGATGAATATAAGATTCAATTTATGAATAACTATGCGAAGGAGACATACCCCAATATTAAGAATGGAGACTGTTGTTATAAGGTATTAAAGGGTGATGATGCACCTTGCAAGGATTGTTTTGTCCGGCAGTTGCAGCGGGGTGAATTTACTGATCGGGTGGTATATCTTCCATATCTTGAGAATTCCTTCCGTATGGCGGCAACGAGAATTCAGTTGAAGGATAATAAAATGGGATTTTTGCTGACCTTGCAGGAACAGGAAGGACAGCAGCAGGTTGATCAAAGAGCATTGATTGGTAAGAAAGTGATCTTTGCATTGCAGCAGATCTATAAATATCTGATCGCGGTAGAGATTCGGCGGGATACTTTTTATAATTTATTCCGGGAGGAACTGGATAACAAATATTCTTACAGCATGGACTTTGTGTTGAAATGGTTATCCAAGGTGCATTTGGATGACAAACAGAAGTTTTTGGAATGTTTTGATATTAATTTCTTACAGGATGCTTATGCAAATGGAGTGACCAAGAAAGAGATTGACTTCCGTTATCGGACACATGAGGGAAGTTATCATTGCATGAATGGACAATTGTTGTTTGAACAGAACAGTAATAAAGAAGTGGTTGTGTATATATTGTTCCAGGATGTAGAACAGGTTCGAAGTTCGCAGATTGAAGAAGACCGGCAATTGCGCAATTCCTTGATGGCAGCACGGTCGGCAGCGGAATTGAAAGGGCAGGTCCTTGCAAACATTTCTCATGAGATCCGAACCCCGATGAGTGGTATTATGAGTATGTCGAGTGTGGCAAGGCAGGTATATGAGGATAAAGACCGGTTGTTAGAATGTCTGTCTAATATAGATGATTACGCAGATCATATGATGCAGGTGATGGATTCTCTGTTAGAGACGGTTAAGGTGGATCAGGATCGTATCACGATTGCAAAGCAGCCATTCCGCTTGGAGAATTTCCTGAATCAGATTGATATTGATGCCCGGGAGACGATAGAAAAGAAAAATGTACAATTTGCAATCGAATCGCAATGTCGTTATCAACAGCTAATGGGAGATAGTATCCGGTTACGGCAGGCGATGACGTGTTTATTAAAGAATACGATTTCCTATACGCCGATTTCAGGGCAGATTCGCCTGATTGCAAAACAGATGGCGGTAGATGGAAAACGTGTATTTATCCGATTCATTATACAGGATACCGGAAATGGTCTCACCGAACAGATGAAAGAAAGTATTTTTGGCTTTACGCACAATGCAGATAATGGTGCAATTAATGAGGATTATTTCAATCTGTCTTTGGCAAGTCATATTATCCGTCTGATGGGTGGAGAGATTGGCGTGAATACAACAAGTGAGGGAACACAGTTGTATTTTACGATTCCGTTTGATCTACAGGAGGAAGAGAAACATAAGCCAGTGAAGAAGAAATCCAATTTGCAGGCGGGGAATTTCTCTGGTAAACGAATTCTGATTGCGGAAGATAGTGAAATGGCACAGGATGCCCTGCGTGCTGTGTTGGAAGTTGTGGGATTTGAGGTAGATGCAGCGGAGAATGGTAAAAAAGCGGTTATTCAATTTATTTCACAACCTGCATTCACCTATGACGCAATCTTAATGGATGTGCATATGCCATATATGGATGGAAGAGAAGCGACAAGGTGTATCCGAATCTCAGGTAAGGAAGATGGGGAGACGGTTCCGATTATCGGTCTGATGGCGAATACTTATGATGAGGATATTGAAGAATCGTTAAAAGCGGGCATGCAGAAACATCTGTCAAAGCCGATTGATGTAGATACGTTGTACAAAGTTTTGAAGAAGTTGATTCCGGTGGAGGAAGAAGTATAAGCAATAAAGAGTGATAGCCACTCCGTTGGTGTGATGACTAGCGGGGTGGCTATTATTATGCGTCAACAGTTACAGACAGGTTGCTTTTTTGTCAAACCCAGCATTAAATGCGTAGAAATTCTTAGAATCTAAATCATCCTGAATTAACCGGAGACTTTCACCAAATCGCTGGTAGTGTACCATTTCACGGGCACGCAGGAATTTGATTGCATCATATACGTCGGGTTCATCCTTGCAAAGACGCAGGATATTATCATAAGTCAGACGAGCCTTTTGTTCTGCGGCAAGGTCTTCATGCAGATCGGCAATGGCATCTCCTGTTGACTGCAAGGTTGCGGTCGAGAACGGAGTTCCACTTGCAGCTTGTGGCCAGATTCCGATTGTATGATCGACATAATATTGATAAAAGCCGGATTCCTCAATCTCTTTCATGGTCAGATTCTTTGTCAACTGGGTGATAATGGTAGATACCATTTCCTCATGCCCAAGTTCCTCGGTGCCGATGTCTGTTAATACACCGATTACCCGCTTATCCGGCATGGCATACCGTTGTGACAGATAACGGGTGGAAGCACCTTTCTCACCATCCGGCCCGCCAATGTGTAATACCTCAAAGGTTCTTTTTATATTGAAAAATAAAGGTGAAATGTCATTTCGTCTTTTGCTTTATCATAGTCAATCTTCTTGCATATACTTCTGATTGCAGCAGATTTAGTTTCCTTGCTGATATGATTATCCGATATTGTATGAATTGTTTTTTGAATGGAACCGTACATAATGGTATCCACATTATCTGGCACCATACTATTTTGCAGTTCGTCTATTTCATCCATAATCTTCTTGCGTTCTGCATCGATAGAGAGCTTGTTTTCCTTGTAATCTGCCAGTTCGTCAATGCCATCTAAGTATGCAGCCTTTGCACGTTTTTCCTTTTTATCCAGGATGTCTAATTTCTTACGAAGCATATCATATTGATCATCATTATTTTCATCATGAATAATATCATAGCATATATTATTGTTTGCAATCATATTGCGTAATCCGTCTATAACATGTTTTTCTGCAAGATGTGCAGGTATACTGGTCCTTTCATTACATTGACCTTTTCCAGATTTCCAACAGTAGAAGATAGGGTAACTCTTTCCTGTCTTACGGTCAACACCTCTGTTATAACCAAGGGAACCACCACAAGCAGGACAGAATAGCATTCCACTAAGCCAATGTGCGCATGAATCGGCCGGTTTTCGTTTCTTAGGACTATATTCGGATGCGTAACGTTCTCCGGCTTTCTTGAATAGTTCATCTGTTACCATATGTTCATGTGGAGCATCGTATGTGTTTCCATTGAGACGTATCTTTCCAATGTAGAAAGGATTCGTAAGTATATATACAATTCGTCTTGTATCAAATAAGGAACCCTGTTTCGTTCGATATCCATGATCATTGAGCCATCTTGCTATACTGTTGTATGATGCGTTGTCATATACATATTTTTCAAAGATTGCACGAACGGCAGTTGCTTCTTTCGGATTGATAACCGGTGTATTTCCCTTTTCATGAATATATCCGTAAGGAGCGGTAGATACATAACCATGCTTAAGTGCTTTTTCAGTCATACCACGTTTCACTTCACCGGATAAGCGGATAGAGTAGTATTCGTCCATCCATTCTATGATACGCTCAATGAGTGAACCGAAAGGACCATCCACAAGAGGCTCTGATATGGATATGACATCCACGTTATTCTTTTTCAAAAGTGCCTTATATACAATAGACTCTTCCTGGTTCCTTGCAAATCTGGAGAATTTCCATACAAGTATTACATCATATGGATGTTCTTTTGATTTTGCATTGGCAATCATGTTCTGGAACTCCGGACGTTTTCCTGCACTTTTACCGGATATTCCGATATCCATGAAGATATCTTCGTCCGTTAATTCAATGTTATTCTTCTTTGCATAATCATAGATCAGACGTTTTTGTGCATCAGGAGATAGTTCTTCCTGCCGGTCTGTAGATACTCTGATATAGGCACATCCTTTTCTGTCCGTCATACATATCACCCTTTCTTGCGTATAAAAAATACACCCTATACATTTTAAGGTGCTTTGTGATATAATATGACTTGCTGAGTGATATTATATAGCACCTTGTGTTGTATAGTATCTGGCAGCTCTGGTTGTCGCCGGAGCTGCTTTTAATTTTCTTTTTTTAATGCTGGGTTTGTAGACTGTGCTGATGGACTTGTAGTGAATGCTTTATCGCAAGTACGCAATCCATCTATATGTTCAAATAAATCTGGTTTAATAGGTGCCCCTAGAGGGTCTAATATAAAATCAATACCTTCACGTCTTGCCAATTTTGCAGCAGAAACAAAGTCGCTATCTCCAGATATTAATATTATTTGATCTACTTGTTTTTTATATGATATAGATGCAATGTCTAATCCAATTTTCATATCTACACCTTTTTGGTCTATTTCGATACAAAAATCTTCTTCAGTTAAATTTGAAAAATTGATTGTTCCGTTACACAATTTTTTGATTATATCTGGACGTATTGTGTAATGTGCCTGTTCTTCTGCTAATTTACCAAGACGTATTGCAAATTTTCTTTTTTTCTTGAGTTCATTCAAAAATTGGTTCATCCAACTATATAATTCTGTTTTTGAAAAATCAATTTGTTTTTTTAATAATGGATGATAGATACGTTTTGATGTAGGAGGACAATCATAATAAAAAATTCTATATAATTCGTTGTTTTCACCGTGTGAATATAAATGACGCTTACAATAATTTGCTAGTTCTATAGCTCTTTGTTGTGCAGTTATATCACCGAATACTTTTTGTGCTCTTCTACGGTAGAATCCTCCATCAACGAGTATGGCTGTTTTCATAAGTAAATACCTCCTTAAAATGGAAAAGCACTAGGGTTCGGTCATTCTCATATAGTTGAGAGACGTACAACCTAGTGCATTATTAACGTGTAACCTTTGTTACACTCTAATATTATATGCATTTGGTTTGTCTGTCAATAATATTTGTGTAAATTTTTTTACAAAATGTGAAAAAAATTTACATTTTTATAATTGTTTCATATATTTTATATTATAATTTTCCTCTAATTTCCACAACCTTACCAATAATACGAACCGGCATTTCTTCAATTTCTTTTTCTGTATATACCATAGGTTCATATTTCGGGTTCAGAGATAGTAGCGCAATGCTGCCAGCAGCTGACATATCGCCCCACCGGCTCCCCGGTTAAATATGTTATTGTATGCTCCGAGGTGAACCGGAGCGGATTATTATTTGACTGTTACTTTACATTTTGCTTTTGCATTTGATTCCATAATAACTGTAATAGTAGCAGTTCCTTTTTTTAATGCTTTGAGTTTTCCAGAGGAAGTGACGGACACAATGTTTTTATTGCTGGATTTCCATTTTTTAATATAATCACCTCTGGTTTTCTGTTTAACTCTAATTTTTGCAGATTTCCCCGACTTTATAGATATTTTTGATTTAGACAATTTAACCTTAGCTTTTAATTTAGGTATAGGTCTTTCTTCACATATTAATCCACAATCGCAGCTTCTTTCCTGTGTGCCTTCGTAAAGTGCTGTAGGATCTTCAACAGTTTCCCATTCACTTAATACATGATTTGATGGGTCTAATGGTGCAAAGTCACTATCTTTTTCTCCGCATCGTTTGCATACACGTTCCATCCAACCATAATCACCACATGTAGATTTTTCTGTAATAGTCCACTCACTCCAATCATGTCTAGGATAGGGTTGAATTGTTCTCTCTTCTGTACCTCCACATGAGGAGCATCGCCGTTGTTCTTCACCGCTACTGTCTACACAACCTGGCTGAATGGTAACAACCCAGTCTGACCATTTATGATTATTTGTTGCAGGTATGATTACGGATTCACGTTCGTTACATAATTTGCAATAACGTTCTTTTTCTCCAGATTCTCCACATGTTGCGGCTTCAATAATGCGATAATCACCCCAATCGTGCATACATTCTGCATGAGATATGAATGGAATATTTAATAAAACAAATGCTGATAATAATAAGAGTTTCTTTTTCATGATAAACCTCCCTTACCCAATCTTATGGGCATAATATTCTAATGTGTCAACGCATCTGTCTCGATTTTCAAAGTCTAATTGCAGGATATGTTCCAATTCATGAATATATCCATCAGCCTGCTGTTCGTTATTGAGCCGGCTGTTAATAAATATTGAATAGCTTCCGTCTTCATTTAGTGTAGAAGCGGCAGGCACGCTATTCTTAAAATCCAAATAATGCACAAAAATGTCAGTGTTCATTTAATTTCCCTCCCCTTTCGCTTTAGTCTTTATAATAGTAACATACCACTTTGACAGACTGTGGCATTATTCATGATTTTCTTTTTTCTTTAATGCAGATAGCATTGTATGTACTGTCTGCAAGTCTTCTGGAGAAGCATCTCTTGCAGCATCAAATAATAATGAGAGATTTTTGTTCTCATATATTTCCTGTGCTATCTTTTGAGTTTCTGGATTAAGATAGTATTCGTTCTCAGGCTCTTTTTCTTCCATTAAATCTCCAATGCCAACACCAAGCCACCGAGCTATTGCTTGTATTTTATCTGTTCGTGGCATTTTATTTGCATTGCACCAATCGGAAGCAGTTGCTGATGAAACATTCATAAATTTACATAAATCTGCTTGTGTTTTTCCCGCAACTTCCATATAGTAATTTAATTGTTTAGCGAATATTATTCGTAAAGTTTCTTCTGCCATAATCAAGCCCTCGCTTTCTTAATGTGGATTTATTATACATCTATATATAAAAAGTTTCAAGCTAAAAGCGAAAAGATTTTTATAGAAAATAAAAAAAACTTAACTTTAGGCTTGACAACTAGCTTAAAGCGAGTATAATTAAAACTAGCTTAAAGCTAACAAGTGCAGGAGGTGATTAGAAAAACATGAAGATATCAATTAAAGGTGCAAGAGTAGAAAAGGGAATGACACAGAAACAAGCAGGAGATGCAATGAATGTAACCAAGGAAACAATATCAAATTGGGAACGTGGAATTACTGCACCGACTGCACCGCAGTTGTTAAAGCTGTGTGATGTTTATGGTGTCAGTGTCGCTGATATTTTTTTGCACTAAAAACTAGCTTAAAGCGAGTAAATGTAGAAAGGAGAGTAGAAAATGGATTCATATTTTATTGAAACAGATAAGCAACATATAGATGGAATTTTCTATCAGATGATGGTAGACGAAACTATCCGGCTTAGAAATTGCCATAACAGAAAAGAGCGTTCGGAAATAAGAACATTTCTTCTTAGAGCTTATCAGACAATAACTGAATCCGTTGAGAAAACGTAGAAAGGAGAGAACATGAGTAGCAAGATTGAAGAAGCAAACAAACCCTTTGCAAAAGGTTTGGAAGTAATCATTGCAAGAAAAGGTTTGAAACAAATATATGTCGCAAAGACAGCGGGATATACACAGCAACAATTAAATCGCATGCTTAATGGCAGGAAGATGATCAGTGCGAAAGATATTGTACAGATATCTAAAGCATTAGGCGAATCGCCAGATGCGATTTTTCAAGCCGGAAGGGAGAAAAAGGCATGAGAATTGGTGGAAAGGAATATTCCGAAATTGTAATTACTGACAAAGAAGATAATCTGTTAGTGAGTATCACAGATGAGGATATTATCGAAGAAAAGAATTGCAAAGTAATATGTGTACCGGTTGATTGTTAGCCAAGGTTATTGTTTATTGATTTGTCTGGATTTGATACTGGTGTGGCAACACCATTGATCATTCGGACGTGGAAATTATCGTAATTACCATTACGAATTTCTCGAACAAACTGTGAACGTGTCATATCAGTGTTTTTGTAATTATCATGGAAGCGTTCGTTTCTTCCTGTATTAGATTCGCTAGTTACGCTAACTCTTTTTGGCATGTTGCATCACTCCTATCTATAAAATAATTAGGTACACATATTATTTGCAACGAACCAATGTTCGAATTGATGATAACAAATATTAGTTTGAATGTCAATACTTAAATGTCAATATATAGATATAAGAATATACAAAACACAACATATTGTATGAAAAGAGAGTTTTGATGACAGTAGAGAAAAGGGTAACAATACAGTGGCTGTATCTGCAACTGCTGTACACAATGATTAAATTAAACGCTCAACAGTACCAGGAAGTTGTTGAGATAGTGGAGAGTTCAAATCTTCCACGAGACTTTGTTTCTTGTTTGTTGAGAGTAAGTAACAACAAAAGAGTAACACGTCAATAGATGACTGAATAGTCTAAAGCAGGAGGTGGTTGCTATGACGTACAAATATACAATGAACGGTCAACCAATGACGGCTGAGGAAATCAAGGAAAAGTATGGTGCAAAATTACTAGACCGTATGATTAGAGCAATGGGATATCGTCCAGTGGATGAGAAACCTAAGCGAGATGATAAGAGTGCATAGGAGGTGGGAAAAAGTGTCACGAAAGGAAGAAAGGATAGTTGCCATGCAGAATATAGGTGCCTGTTTATTTGTTGTTGGAATCCTGTTATGTTGTATGGCGGCTACTCCACTTACATTATTGCTTTGCTCTGGAGCAATGGCAGCAGGTGCTTTGGATGTGTATGTATGTGAAATTTTATTGGACAAGCTTCCGGATAACAAAAAAAGAAAGACCTCTGATTACTTTGGCGAGTAAGGTCTTTCATTCAGCAAATGCATAACGCATTTTCTGTATTTTAGCATGGATGGAGGATATTGGCAATGGCTTATTTTAATACATGCCAGTGGTGCGGAAGCAATCTGGATCCGGGAGAAAGATGCGATTGCCAACGTATCAGATTAAGAGAAAGAGAAGAAAGAGAAAAGGAGATTCAAGTAAGAGATGGAGGGCAATATTGTTTTAAATTCATTGAAAGAGCGGGGGAAGAAACGAACACCGGTAGACATCATGCATGAGATTAACATCTTGCTTGCAATGATGACATGCAAGGTGAAGGACAAGAATGACCCGGATTGGTATCTGGATCATCTGGAATATGATGGCGAAGAAAATGAGATTTATTTTATATGCAAATAGGAGGTAATGATGAAAGAGTTAGTAGAAGTAAAGGTAAACAAGAGTTTAGGCACAATTGAGAGTAACTTAGATGTGGTTAAGGCATCTATTGAATCCTATATTAAGGATTATGAGACCTATGCAGTATCAGAGGATACATTGAAAGACAGTAAGCAGTTGGTTGCAGATTTGAGAAAGCAGCAGAAAGCATTGGATGATGAGCGTAAGCAGATCAAGAAAGATTGGAACGCACCATTTACAGAGTGGGAGAAAAAGGCAAAAGATGTGATTGCTCTGTATGACAAGCCTATTCTTCTTATTAATGATCAGTTGCTTAAGTTTGAGGAAGATCGTAAGTCTAAGAAGAGAGTAGATATCCGCATTGCATATATGGAATTGGTGTCTGCTATTGATATGAATAATGAGTTGGAAGATTATTGTCCGATTGAGAAAATCTACGATTCAAAATGGGAGAATGCATCTGTATCTATGAAGTCCATTAAAGAGGAGATTCAGCAGAAGTTGGAAGCAGTAGGAATGCAGATTGACACTATCCGTTCTATGGAATCAGAGTTTGAAGATAAAGGACTGGAAGAGTTCAAGAAAACTCTGAATCTCCAATCAGCAATTCAGCTGATGAATCAGTATAAAAAACAGAAAGAAGAGATCCTTGCGCGCCAGGAAGCAGAACGTAAGGCAAAAGAGGAACGAGAGCGATTAGAAGCCGAGCGAGCAGAGAAAGAGCGTATTGCAGCAGAGCAGAGAGCCGCAGAAGAGAAAGCCGAAGCAGAGAGACGTGCGGCAGAGGTGAAAGAAGAACCGTTCCCTGATCTTCCGGAGATGGACGAGGATCCGTTCATTGAGCCGGAAGCACAGGAAGAGATTCCATTTGCAATGGATGGTCCATTTGAGGAGGAACAGCCTTTTGGTGAGGATAAGTTATATATTCGTGTAGAATGTCCGGCATCTCGCTCTAAGGAGTTAGAAGAGATCCTTAACAATATGAATTTAGAGTGGAGGTACATGTAGTGGAAGGAAAGATATATGAAGCTATTCCGAAGATTATGGCAGAGATTGGAGCAATTGGCAAGAATCAGAGGAATACACAACAGAATTTCATGTTTCGTGGAATTGATGCAGTTATGAATGGAATCAACCCGGCATTGATCAAACATGGAGTGTTCATTGTGCCGGAAGTATTGGAGCAGACACGTGAGGAGCGCACAACAGCAAAGGGTAGCAAGTTAATCTATTCTATCTGCAAGATTAAGTTCTCATTTTGCGCGGAAGATGGTTCTCATGTAGATGCGATTACGATTGGCGAGGGAATGGATAGCGGAGATAAAGCTACGAATAAGGCTATGGCCATTGCATTTAAGTACGCGTGTTTCCAGATATTCTGTATTCCAACCGAAGAGATGAAAGATCCGGATGCAGAATGTCATGAGATTGTGAATGAGAAGATTGAGGAAACAAAGGTGAAAGCTATTAAGTCACTTGCAGAGAAGAAAGGCATATCAGAAGCCGCTATATGCAGCCGATACAAAGTGTCAAGTTTTGCTGAGATGACATTTGATATATGGAATCGTGCTATGCAGGCAGTTGAGAAGTCGGCAGATAAGCCGAAAGGGGCAGCATGACAGGAAAGATAGTAGAGATTACCAGAACATTATCGGGACGGTTTCATTTGACCTTGGAACTGAATGAAGATGATAAGGTCAAGACAGTGTATGACCAATTACATGATAAACCGTTGATTGATATAGATATTAAGAATCATAGAAAGAAACGATCGTTGGATGCCAATGCCTATAGTTGGCATCTGATCACGGAGATAGCCAATGTACAGAGAGCAAGTAAGGATGATATCTACGAGATATTGATTGTTCGATATGGTCAGCCGTTATTTGATGAGAATGGACCGGTACAAGTGATTCTTCCGGCAGATGCGAATCCTAATATCTTAGGGCTGCACTTGAAGAATATCGGAACGGAATATGATCTGAACCATGAGCTTACACATTATGCAGTATATCGTGGTCAATCAGATTATGACACAAGAGAGATGGCGGTATTTATAGATGGTTTGGTAGACGAAGCAAAAGAGTTGGGAATCGAGACCTTAACTTATGATGAACTTGAAAGGATGAAAGCAGCATGGAAAGCATAATTCAGAAAGAGAAAAAATGCTTTTTCTGTGACAGTGTATCCGGTGGAATATGTGGGTTGGAATCACATCATATATTCCCCGGATCTAACCGGAAATGGTCAGAGAAATACGGCTTGAAGGTATGGCTTTGTGGTGACGAACATCATCGGAACGGTCCGTTATCCGTTCACCAGAACAGAGAGGTAGCAAACCGATTGAAAGCAATCGGACAAGCCAAGTTTGAAGAGACCTATGGAACAAGAGATGATTTCGTTCGGATATTCGGACGGAATTACATATAAGTAACTTATTAACGTATCTGAAATGCATGTGTTATACACCACAGACAATACATGCACCTGCCGCCGATGGTCGGCGGTGGGAGAAAGGAGATATATGGCAAAGAGATATAACAAATATTTTGCACATAAAACAACGATAGATGGTCATACGTTTGATAGCGCTAGAGAAGCAGAGAGGTATTGTGAACTTAAGGTAATGGTAAAGGCTGGGGTGATCAAGCATCTGGAGTTACAGCCTAGTTTCCCTTTACAGGATGGTTTTGAATGCAAAGGCAAGAAGTATCGACCGATCATCTATAAAGCTGATTTTGCGTACACAGACGAGCATGGAGAGTATGTTGTGGAAGATGTCAAGGGCATGGAAACAGACGTATTCAAGTTGAAGCGAAAGATGTTTATTAAGAAGTATGGTGATCAGTGTGATTTCCGGATTATCAAGTAGGGGGTGTGAGTATGTGTATTGAGGAATATATCCCCTATGGAAAGGACAATGCAATATCCAGAGAACATCTATGCAGGGTTGCACGTTTGAGTGATCGCAAGATGAGACAGGAGATTGAAGATGCAAGAAAGAGATGTCCGATCATCAATCTACAAGATGGAAAAGGATATTACAGACCAACTGCCGAGGAAAAATCGGATGTTGAAGCATGGCTTAGAATCCAAAAGAGCCGGATGAATAAGATTCGGGAAGCTATGCTTGGTGCAAGAAATTACATTCAAGATGTATCAGGGCAGCTTAGTTTATTTGATTGAGGTGAGTAGGTGAGTAATTACGTTAAACTTGACCGGAAGATACTGGACTGGGAGTGGTATTTGAATATCAATACAAAGACATTATTCATACATATGCTCTTAAAGGCTAATTGGAAAGAAGGTCATTTTGAGGGTAAGACAATTCCCAAAGGTTCATTTGTGAGTTCAATACCTAAATTATCAGCAGAAACCGGACTGACAGAAAGAGAAGTACGAACATCAATCAGCCACTTAAAAGCGACAGGCGAACTGACAATCAAAACTACTAATAAATACAGCGTTTTTACAGTGAAAAACTATGGATTGTATCAAGCAAGCGACACGCAGAGCGACAGTCTAACGACAGACTATCGACATTCTATTGACAGTCTAACGACAGCAATAGAAGAAGATAAGAAGGGAAACAAGGAAGAAGATATAAGAGTATCTAAAGATACTCTTTGTCAGACAGATGTCCGGCGAGCCGTGGAAAAGTGGAATGAATTATCCACCTGCGGAATCAAACCGGTAACAAAGGTGAACAGTGGTTCCAAGAGATACGATTCCCTGTGTGCAAGGATTCGTGAATATGGAATTGATACTGTGATAGCTGCAATCGAGAGGATTAAGAACAGTGACTTCTTGCAAGGGAAGAATAACCGTAATTGGATAATCACATTTGATTGGATGGTGAAGCCTAGTAACTTCCCGAAAGTTTTGGAAGGCAATTATGACAATAGTGGAGGTGAGAATAGTGCAAGAGACAGCGGAACAGATCAAACGGATTCAGAGACAAGCAGGGAATTCTGGAATAACCTACGGATGTCCTAAGTGTAAGGACGATGGCTGGATCGGATATACCGGTGATGATGGTTATTTTTACTGCAGGGAATGTGAATGCGGGATTGTGTCTAAAAAGAAAATGGCAGGTAGGCTTGCTTTTGCAGCTATTCCAGAAAGATACAGAACATTGGTTATGGCTGACTTTGATACAAGGTGGTATGGCAATGATCAAAAAGATGCAGATGCCGTTAAAGCAGTTGCAAGAGGATATCTGGGAAACTATTACACGTTAGATGGCAGAGGGTTGTATCTATACTCGAACACAAAGGGAAACGGAAAGACTCGACTAGCTTGTATTATCGCAAATGAGTTAGTCAAGATGGGGATTATCGTGAAATTTGCTACTGCCGGTGACATTCTGGAAGAGATCAAGCGGTCATGGGATTCCAATACAGAATATGGTCTTATGAGTGATCTGAAGACTGCGGAAGTGCTTGTGATTGATGATTTCGGAACAGTATCAGCAAAAGGATGGATTAACGAGAAGTTTTACCAGATCATCAACGCAAGATATGTCAGCAAGCGTCCGACGATATTCACTAGCAATTGTGATCTGGCAACATTGGAGCGGATGCAATATGACCAGCGTATCACAAGTAGAATCAAGGAATCGTGTTTTATGGTGATGTTTCCGGGTAGTTCCTTGAGAGACAAGAAGAACGCACAGAATCAGATGGATATGAAAGGATGGTTAGGAGTTGGCAGATAGAATTGACCAGATGTTATACAAGAAATTCAACGGTGATATATTCCGGTACCAGAATTTCATTGACGGTTGGAATGAGATGATCGTTTCTGTCAAGAAAGGTGCTGTAAAACGTGGTATTGATCTGAAAGATATACCGATTGTCGGAAAGGATGAGAAGAACGATGACAAGGTATGAAGAAGATAAACTGTTTAATAAGCAAACCGGCTTGTGTATTACATGCGGGCATCGGATGGCAGAACCCGGAAAGCTAAAATGCTTTGAATGTGCAGAAAAGGATAGATTGCGGACGGCAAGAAACCGTAATCGGCAGCGAGAAAGCGAGACATCTAAGGCACGTTATGAAAGTCGAAAAGCAGACGGACTGTGTGTTTACTGCGGGAAAGGAAAACAGGATCATGGATTACGGTGCAATTGATGTTACATAAAGAGTAGAAAATACAAGCAACCGAAAGATATAAGACGATCGGAGCGTGTAGCATACGGATTATGTTATATCTGTGGCAGACCTAAGTTAGAAGATCGGAAAGTCTGTGAGATATGTTACCAGAAGAGACTGAGCAGTATACGAAAGATCTGCTACATGCCGGTATCAGATTATTGGAAAGGCGAGAATAATCTGTTGTTTGCAAAGAAAGGATAGTAAATGAATTATTTGGAGTTTTTGAAAACGAAGATAGAACTTGCACCGAGCAGTGGTTTTGAGGTTGAACGGTCAGAAGTAAACCAGGCATTAAAACCACACCAAGTAGATGCTGTGTTATGGGCAATCAGAGGTGGCCGTAGAGCTTTATTTGAAGCATTTGGACTTGGTAAGACGGTGCAAGAGATTGAGTTTTGTCATTTGGTGGCAAAGCATAAAGGTGGACAGGCTTTGATTGTGTTGCCACTTGGAGTGCGGCAAGAGTTCACCAGAGATGCAGTTGAGGTTCTTGGATATGAGAAACCGAAATACTGCAGAACAATGGAAGAGGTTAAGCAGTCAAAGGCAGAGATCATCTTAACCAATTACGAGAGAGTTCGGGATGGAGACATCCGGCCAGACTATTTTGTGGCAACGTCGCTTGATGAAGCAAGTGTTTTAAGGAGTTTCGGAAGTAAGACGTATCAGACATTTTTAGATAAATTCAAAGGAGTACCGTATAAGCTAGTGGCTACAGCTACTCCATCACCAAACAAATACAAAGAGCTGATTCATTATGCAGGATATCTGGAGGTTATGGATACCGGACAGGCATTGACCAGGTTCTTTCAGAGAGATTCTACGAAAGCGAATAATTTGACATTATATCCGAACCAAGAAGATGAGTTCTGGATGTGGATATCATCATGGGCCTTGTTTGTTACGAAACCGTCAGATATCAATCCGGATTATTCGGATGAGGGGTATGATCTTCCACCATTAGATGTCAGATGGCATGAGTTGCCTATCCACTATGGAGACGCGGTTGACAAAGACGGACAGATGGAATTATTTGCACAGGCTTCCGCAGGATTGAAAGAAGCGGCTAAGATCAAGCGTGAGAGTATTGATCAAAGAGTGGCTAAGATGAGCGAGATTATCGCAGAGAATCCGGATGAGCATTTTCTCTTATGGCATGATCAGGAAGCAGAGAGAAAGGCAATTCTTAAGGCAGAACCGGAATGTGTAGATATACATGGATCTATGGACTATGATTTGCGAGAAAAGAGGGTACTTGATTTCTCCAATGGAAAGACAAGACTGTTTGCAACCAAGAAGTCAATATCCGGTTCCGGTTGTAACTTTCAGAGATTCTGCCACCGTGAGATATTTGTCGGCATTGATTATGAATTTAATGATTTTATTCAAGCAATTCACCGGTGTTACCGGTTTTTACAAAAGGAAACAGTGATCATTGACATCATTTACATGGAGAATGAAAGAGATATCAAAGATGCACTGATTGAGAAATGGAAGAATCATAATCACATGGTTGAGAAGATGATTGATATTGTGAAGAAATATGGATTGAATAATGCAGGTCGTGAGCTTGGATTAGAACGGAAGATGGGAGTTGAGAGAGTGGTAGTAAAAGGAGAGAAGTATACAGCAATCAATGATGATTGTGTGGAATGGACGAAGCAGATGGAAGATAACACGGTCGGGTTGATTCATACATCCATTCCGTTCGGTAATCACTATGAGTACAGTGCCAATTACAATGATTTCGGACATAACCAGAATACAAAACGATTCTTTGAGCAAATGGATTATCTGACACCGGAACTGCTTAGAGTTTTAAGACCGGGAAGAGTGGCAGCTATTCATGTGAAAGACAGAGTGCTTTTTGGCAATGCAACCGGTACTGGAATGCCAACGATCGAGCCGTTTCATGCAGATTGTATTGAACATTATATGAAACATGGATTTCAGTATTTTGGAATGATCACAGTTGTTACGGATGTGGTAAGAGAGAACAATCAGACCTACCGGTTAGGATGGACGGAACAGTGTAAAGATGGTTCTAAGATGGGAGTAGGTTGCCCGGAGTACATTTTGTTATTCCGCAAGCTGCCAACTGATCGGAGTACCGCATATGCGGATGAGCCGGTATCGAAGTCTAAGGAAGAATATAGCAGAGGTCAGTGGCAGTTAGATGCTCATGGTTATTGGAGATCATCTGGTGACCGGCTGATTGGAAAGGAAGAATTGCAGCACTGTGATACAAGCAATTTGCAGAAGGTGTACCGGGAATATTCCAGAACGCATACATATGACTACGAGGAGCATGTCCGGCTTGCGAATGAGTTAGATAAAGATGGCAGACTGCCGGCTACATTTATGGTGATTGCCCCTGGTTCATGGAATGACTTGGAGGTGTGGGATGATATTAACCGTATGAAGACATTGAACACAGAGCAGAGCAAGAGAAGAAAGCAGATGCACGTTTGCCCGTTGCAGATTGACATTGTGGAGCGTATTATCAATCGATATTCCAACGCAGGAGATCTTGTATATGATCCGTTTGGTGGGCTGATGACAGTACCAAGACAGGCGGTATTGATGCATAGAAAGGGTATGGGATGTGAGTTGAATCCAGATTATTTCCGTGATGGTGTGGGATATCTGCAAGCAGCAGAACGCAATGTCAATACACCTACACTGTTTGACTTTTTCGGTGGAAGAGTGAATTGAGGTGTTGTGGGTGTTTAAAAACAGAGATCCAACATAACAGTCATACATAAAAGAGCATAGAGAAATGAAAGGAGAAACCAGTATGAATACAGTAGGATTACAGGAACTTGTAGGTGGGGCTTTACAGGAGAAGTTCAACAAGTCATTTGAGAGAGTTGTGGAGAATCTTCAGGATACGAATACTCCATACAAGAACAAAAGATAGATTTGTATTAAGTTGAAGTTCACGCAGAATGAGATGCGGGATGATGTGTCATGTGAGGTGGATGTTACAGAGAAGTTAGCACCACAGGCAGGTATGAAGACAGGATTTAGTATCGGAAAGGATCTTAAGACAGGAGAAATGTTTGCAGAGGAATATGGCAAACAGATCAAAGGTCAGATGGCATTTGAGGATTATAAGGAGCCGACCGGTACATCAAATATTGATCCAGAGACAGGAGAAATCCTTGAAGAAACCGTTGTAGATTTTAGAAAGGCTGCACAGTAGGCAGAACAGGTGAGAATATGATTAAAGAAGCATTAGAGTATCTTGTTAATGAATTAGCTCCGGCAAACATCCGTGAGATTCAGTTAGAGGATGGCAAAACCGGTACGTTTTCAGATAAGAGTTTATATCGCGTTAAGCCGGAATATCCGATGGCTTCCGCTATTACTATGAGTACGTTATCAAGTCTCTTGGATTACATCAAAGCAAATATTGATGAAATGCAGGGCAAAATGATTATTCATGTTGTAAGTCCAACTAAGGTTAGATTGTATTCGCAGTTAATTGGAGAGAGACAGCGTGAATACATGGTTGATGTAGTTGCAGATTTACCGAAGTTTCCATTTGATGAGTTTGTAGCGAATGAGAAATTCATCATTGGTGTACAGTCAAAGTTTATGGATGATCCAGAGGGCAATAAGGATCTGGTATTAAAGTTTGCGGGTACCGTTGAAAGCGGAACAATTGCACAGTATAGCGATGATGGAGTATCGCAGAAAGCTACAGTAAAGAAAGGAATTACATCTACGGAGCAGGCACTTGTGCCAAGTCCGGTATCATTGAGACCTTTTAGAACTTTTGTGGAGATGGAACAGCCGGTATCTGATTTCATTTTCAGAATTAAAGATGATAAGTGTGATGGAATTGTATGTGCCATTATTGAAGCAGATGGTGGAGCATGGAAGAATGAGGCAATGTATAACATCAAGAAGTATTTGCAGGATGAATTAGCGGACTATTCAGATCAGTTCACGGTTATTTCGTAATGATATGCCGCCTGTCTTCTGGATGGGCGGCAGTATAAAGATGAAAGGAGTAAGAGGTTTGCCGGCAGAAAAGACGTCTTTACTCCAACAACAAAATGGAAAGTAATGAAAAGATTCAGATAGAGAGACAAGAATATAGGGAGAAGAAACAACGGCAGAGACTAGAGTTCTATGCCAAGCAGAATCTTCCTTATGAGGTCAAGGTAAGACGTGCAGCTGAGAGGGTACATGAGTTTGTCAGAGAGATGGATAAGCGGGGATGTAATTGCCATGTATCGGTTGGTGGTTTGGATAGTATCACGCTATTAATGTTTATCCGAAGTCTCGGTTATAAGGATATACCGGCAATAAGTGTCAGTAATGTAGAAGATAAGAGTATCCAGATTATTCACAAGCAGTTAGGTGTTGAGGTTGTGAAGTCTTACAAGACCAAGGTACAGGTGCTGAACGAAGTAGGATTCCCGGTCATATCCAAACGGATAGCCGGGAAGATAGATACCTTGCAGCATCCAACAGAGAAGAACAAGACTGTACGACATGCCATTATCACAGGAGAATGCGGCGCACAGGGACATTATGCTACAAATAGCAAGATGAAATTACCTAAGAAATGGTTGGAATTGTTTGGTGGATATGAGAATGAAAATGAGGGTGTGCATTACCAAATCCCTGATTTCATGGTATCAAACAGATGCTGCTATTACATCAAAGAAAAGCCGTGTGATGATTGGGCGAAAGAGCATAATAGCCATGCGTTCCTCGGAATGATGGCAAGCGAGGGCGGTCAGCGTGAGGATGCGATCATAGAACATGGGTGCAACTATTACGGAAAGGGTGTGATGCGATCTGCACCATTTGGACCGTTCTACAGACAGGATCTGTTGCAGTTGGCATTAGATCTGAATGTACCGGTGCCGGAGATATATGGAGAGATAGCAAGGAAACCGGATGGCACATTATACACAACCAAGGCACAAAGAACCGGATGCGGTATGTGTGGATTTGGAATTCATATGGAGAAACGACCACACCGATTCGATCTGCTTCGTGAACGCAATGAGAAAGAATGGCACTTCTGGATGTATGAATGTTGCACTGATCCCAAGACTGGAGAGAAGTTCGGCTGGGGCAGAGTGCTTGATTACATTGGAGTGGAATGGGAAGACCGGTATATAGACTGGGATTCAAGGCAGATGAATATGTTTGAGATGTTAGGAGAGTGATAAATGTGGAAGACATAAAAGATTGTGAGAGAAAAGTGCATCATCCCAAACCACCAACGCTTGAACAAGTGATACATGATGAAGAATCAAACGCACACAGAGGACATCTGTTGTTCCCTGATCAGCCGGAACTTGCAGAGTTACATGATGCCGCTCACTATCAAATGGCACAGTGGTTGAAAGAATTAAAAGAGTATAGGGAACAGGCGGTTAGGAGGAAAGTATGATAGATGGTGAACTGATAGTGGACAACTTCGCCGGTGGTGGTGGAGCTTCCACCGGTATAGAAATGGCTACTGGAATGAGCGTTGATATTGCTATCAATCATGATCCGGAAGCTATTAAGATGCATAAGGCGAATCATCCAAGTACCAGACATTATTGTGAATCTGTCTGGGACGTAGATCCTATTAAAGCCTGTAAAGGGCATCCGGTAGGATTGGCATGGTTCTCCCCGGATTGCAAGCATTTCAGTAAGGCAAAAGGTGGCAAGCCTAAGGATAAGAATATCAGAGGTCTTGCATGGGTGACGTGTAGGTGGGCGGCATTAGTTCGCCCTAGAGTGATCATGTTAGAGAACGTGGAAGAGTTCAAAACATGGGGTCCGTTGAATCGATCACACAGACCGATTAAGAAGAAACAGGGAGAAACATTCAAAAAGTTCGTGCGGCAGTTGGAAGAATTGGGATATGAAGTGCAGACAAAAGAGCTTGTGGCTGCTGATTATGGAGCACCAACCAAGCGAAAGAGATTCTTCATGGTTGCGCGTTGTGATGGTCAGCCGATTACATGGCCAGAACATACACATGCACCGGTAGACAGTGAAGAGGTTAAGAAAGGACTGTGCAAGCCTTATGTAGGGGCATGTACAGAGATAGATTTTTCCCTGCCTTGCCCGTCTATCTTTGATACATCAGAAGAAATCAAAGAGAAATACGGTATTCGTGCAGTGAGACCATTAGCCACTAAGACGATGGAGCGGATCGCAAGAGGATTGAAGAAGTTTGTTCTGGATAATGCAGAACCATTTATTGTTCAGTGTAATCATAGCGGTGCAAATTGGGATTATTGTAGAAATATGAATGAACCTTTGCCTACGATTACAGCAAAACATGGATTTGGGGTTGTAGAGCCATACTTAATTCAATATCATTCAGAAACAACCGAGAATGATGTTCGTGGACAGAAATTAGATCAACCGCTTAATACAGTAGATGGTTCTAATAGATATGGTCTAGTGACATCATTTCTGCATAAATACTATGATGGTGGATATCAAGGCGCTGGTGATACGTTAGCGAATCCATTGCCAACGATTACAGCATGGGATCATAACTCAATATGTGCTGCAAGCCTTATCCAGCTGAACAATCATTGTGATGGACGTGATATCAAAGAACCGCTTCCTACCATCACCGCAGGAGATGGACATTTTGGAGAAGTTCGGGCATTTCTGATCAAATACTATGGAGAATGTACCGGACAGGACATCAAAGCACCGCTTGACACAGTTACAAGCCATGATCGGTTTGGACTGGTGACGGTGAATGGTGTTGATTACCAGATCGTGGATATTGGATTGCGAATGTTGGAACCTAGAGAATTATATGGATGTCAAGGATTCCCAGATGATTACATAATTGATCATGATTATACCGGCAAGAAGTATAGCCGGACGGAACAGGTCAAAAGATGTGGAAACGCAGTACCACCGCCATTTGCAAGGGCATTGGTAATGGCTAATTTGCCGGAACTGTGTAATCATGAGCGTATGCCAAACATGAGTATAGCAGCAGAGAAGAATGGTCAGTTGAAATTTGCATAATGTCGAACCTTGTCGAATTATGTCAGATAATGCGAACTTTGATAATTGAATATAGACGGTTGGAGTTATACAATTTCTTTATCAGATACGAGAGGAGAAAGAGTATGGCTAAGTGCATATGTTGTGAAATGAGTGGTGCACAATATGAACATTTCGATGGAGGTTATGTGTGTGATAACTGTGTGGGTTCATATTTTACATGTCCTGATTGTGGAAGAGTATTTGATCGTGATGATTATGTTCATGGCGATGCAGGAAATGGATTTTGTGCTGAGTGTGCTGCAGATCACTAATTAAATTTATTTAAAATGACAGAGAAATACCAACCGTCAATATTCGATGGTTGGTATTTTTTTATGCAAAAATTGGAAAGAGAGGATTGAAAGGAGATTTAGAATGACAAATGCAGACAGAATTAGAAATATGTCGGATTACGATTTGGGAGATTTGTTGCAGAGCGTAAGTTCTGGTGCAGGGAATGGAAACCCATTTATCTCTCTTTGCGTTGATGATAATGAAATAACGATGAATTTTAGTGATATTTATGAATGGCTTCAATCAGAAGCGGAATAGGAGAGAACATGGAAGATAGATATTTATTCAAGGCGAAGAGAGTTGACAACGAAGAATGGGTACAAGGTTATTTATACGGCATTTGGGAAAAGAGATATATTCTTTGGGGGATGACAAATGATGTACCTAATATGATTGAAGTAGACCCCACAACCATATGCCAATGCACAGGCTTGAAAGACAAGAACGGCAAGCTGATTTGGGAGAATGATATTGTTAATGCAACAGATGTTCATTCTGTTTGTGTTGATGGTATTGTTGTAAATGTGACTGATTATAACTTGATGTTAAACCTATATTATGCTGATGAATTGGAGTGTGTTGGCAACATATTTGATAATCCAGAGTTATTAGAGGGAGAGTGATAAAGAATAATGACAGAGTTGTTTTATAAGCCATTAACACCAGATCTGCGGCAACAGATTAATGATTCAATAAGAAATAGTGTGAGGGAACTTAACACATGTCAGAATAATGTATATGTGAATATGCAGAAAACGGCATTGAATGCAACAAAGGCATTAATTGATGCGTTGCCAGATGGTTATCCAATGCCAATGTATAGAAGATGATAAGGGGGTAAATTTATATGTGGAATTGGGAAGATGAATGTTTTGAGCCGAATGAATTTGATGAGAAAATCGAAGAGTTGAAAGATGAACTTAGAGATTCGGTGAAAAAGGAAATCAAAGATGAGATAGAGAAGTTACGTAAAGAAAATAAGAAACTGCAGGGCATAAAGAAGAATTTCGAGTCAGTAAAGAAAGACTTTGAGAGAAAGAAAGACGAGTGTGACAGAGCAATACAGGCTGCGGAGTACAAAGCCAAGCAAGCCAGACTGAAAGAGTTAATGGAACATTATAAGGTTATTCTTTGGTCGGTAGACCGTGACTATAAGTACAAAAAGAAATGTGATAAGTGTGATAAATACAGAAAGATCCTGGTGACATTGCCATCAGGGAGAACTGTAGACGATGAGTGTGGATGCAGAGCGTGTAAGCTAGTGTATCATCCGCGAGAGAATGTGCTGTACGAATTAGCCGAGCGGAACAGAAAGGTTAAGGCATGGTATAAGAAAAAAGGAGACGAAGGAGAAGAGTATTATGTCGCAGATGCCTGCAGTGAATATGCAAAGGTAATAGTAGATCACAACAAGGATTTCAAAAAAATAGAGGGAGAGGAATTAAGAAAAGTATTCTTCACAACGAAGGAAGAGTGTCAGGAGTTTTGCGACTATATCAACAAGAGAAATGAAATTGAGGGATATGACTACGACTTAGACGGACATAGATTGGAGTGGTAAAAATGGCAAAGGTAGATAGAAAGTTACATGATGCAAGAATAAGCGGCGCAGCATGGATTCTGGATGTAGTGAAGAATCAGGGAATGGATGCGGCAGAACAGGAGATCAAGCGTAGAGGTGGTGCATTTGTACCAATGGAGATTAACACAGACGCACTGAACGATTTTGAAAACAGAGTCAAAGCACAGACGATTGACACCATATGCTTACTGTCAGCAGTAACGCTCCGGGATGAATTCGGATTCGGTAAAGAACGATTGAAGAGGTTTGTGGAGCGGTTCAATGAGAAAGCGGATTGTATCGGATCTGATTATGTGAACTGGTCGGATATGATCGAGCAGATGAAAGAAGAGTGCGGGATTGATTTCACCATACGCACAAACGAGTAATAGACAGAACCGTTGTAAAATGGTATAATACAAACAAGAGAGCCTAGAGCCATATAGTGAATTAGAACATCGAGAGATGTCTGGTTTGCTATGTGGCTCTTTTTGTATTTTGGAGAAAGTTGGTGATTATTTGGCGGCTAAGAGAAATCCGAAAGCGGATGAAGCATACAAACTGTATAAAGATGGTATGAAGTTAGTGGATATAGCCGCTAAACTTGGAGTACCGGATGGTACAGTGAGAAGATGGAAAAGTACACATGGATGGGATGGCGAACGTTCGGGAAAGAAAGATAAGAAAAAAGCGAACGTTCGGAAAGAACGTGAAGGAAAACATAATGTAATAGATGATGGTATCAAAGAGACATTACAGAACGAAGAATTATCATCGGAACAACAGATGTTCTGTATATACTATATTCGCACATTCAATGCTACACAGAGTTACCAGAAAGCATATGGATGCAGTTATGAGACGGCATTGCGAGCGGGATCTAGGCTGATGGGTAAAGATGGAGTGCGAAAAGAGATTGCCAGGTTAAAGGAAATCAAGCTGAGAAATATGGATGTAAGTGATGATGATATCGTGGAACTGCAGATGCGTATTGCATTTGCAGATATCGGGGATTATGTAACATTTGGCAATAATGGAACGAACTGGGTGAACATTGCTAGTTCAAAGAATGTGGATACGCAGATCATACAAGAGGTCAAAGAGGGGCAATCTGGAGTGTCAATCAAACTGGCTGACCGTCAGAAAGCTATTGATTGGCTTACAACCCATTTCATGATGAATCCTATGGATGAGCATAGAACAGAGTTTGATAAGAAGAGATTAGAGCTAGAGTATTTGAAGTTGGATGCACAGATCAAGGCAGATGAGGTGGCAGATGAAGATCCAGAGGACAACTTCCTTGAAGCACTGAATGCTGCAGCTACAGAGGTGTGGGGTGATGAAGATGGACTGGAATAGTATCGACTCCATACATAAGCGAATAGTCGAACGTGTGAAGAAATCCGCACAGATGAGACGTGCGAGACTGAAACAGAATGCATTTGAATTCAAGCCGTTTAGCGTCAAGCAGAAAAAGGTTCTGACATGGTGGTGCAAGGATAGTCCAGTTAAGGATAAGGATGGAATAGTGGCAGATGGTGCGATCCGGTCGGGAAAGACGCTGTGTATGTCATTGTCATTTGTACTGTGGGCGATGTCAACATTCAATCAACAGAATCTTGGAATGGCAGGCAAGACAATCGGCTCATTCCGGCGAAATGTATTGTTCTGGTTGAAACTGATGTTAAAGTCGAGGAGATATCATGTTGTAGATCATAGAACAGATAATATGTTAGAGGTGTCAAAGAATGGTGTCATTAACTATTTCTACATATTTGGCGGCAAGGATGAGCGGTCACAGGACCTTATCCAAGGTATAACACTTGCGGGCATGTTCTTTGATGAAGTGGCACTTATGCCGGAATCCTTTGTAAACCAGGCAACAGGTCGATGCTCTGTGGATGGATCTAAGTATTGGTTCAATTGCAACCCGGATAATCCGCGGCATTGGTTCAAACTGAATTGGATAGATAAGGCAAAGGAAAAGAATCTGGTTTATCTGCATTTCACAATGGATGACAACCTTTCGCTTAGTCCTAAGATTAAGCAGAGATACCGGAGCATGTATGTTGGAGTGTTCTTCAAACGTTTTATAGAGGGTATCTGGTGTGTTGCTGATGGATTGGTGTATTCCATGTTTGACGAGGACAAGCATGTGATTCACGGAGAATGCCCGTATTCGCCTATGCACCACGTTAGTATCGATTATGGTACAGTCAATCCATTCTCTGCCGGTATGTGGGGATTTGACGGTAAGAGAGCCATAAGAGAACGGGAACTTTATTACAACGGACGAGAGAAAGGTGTCCGGTTAGATGATGAGACATATTACCAGAAGTTGAAAGAGTTGATAGGAGATACACCGATAGAGTATATCATTATAGATCCATCTGCGGCATCATTTATTGAGGTAATTAAGAAGCATGGTGAATATATGGTGAAAGGTGCCAAGAATGATGTGTTGGACGGCATTCGAGTGACAACAACGTTTCTGAACACAGGGCGGCTATTCGTTCATGAATCATGCACCAACACCATTGAAGAGTTCGGATTGTATTCGTGGGATGAAGAAAGCGGAGATGATAAGGTTATTAAGGAAAACGATCATGCAATGGATGATACGAGATATTATTGCAATACATTCATGCGAAAGTGGTTGAGATGGGAGTGCTGATATGGGATTGATTAGTTTAATTAAAGGAGTGATCGGGAAAATGTTCAAAAAAGAAGCTGAAAAGATATTTGATTGCAATATTGTGACGTCTGCGTGGATGGATGCGGAGATACGGAGATGGTATTGTGTGGTAGGTGGCAGTCCGGATTGGAAGTCAAAGGATGATGATGTGAAGACCATCAACTTCGCTAAATTCCTCTGTTCGGACACAGCCAAGAAGATATGCCTTGACATTGATATTAATGTGACAGGATCTGCAAGAGCGGATTATCTACAGGATGTTATGGAAGAGTTGAAGAAGGTACTCCGGGATAAGGTAGAGGATGCCTGTGGTGTCGGTGGAATCATGTTTAAGCCTAACGGTTCGAATAATGTGAAGAATTGCATTGATTATGTACAGGCAGATGACTTTATGGTTACAGAGAAAACCAAAAACGGAGATATCAGAGGGTGCATTTTCATTGATTTTGTGCAGATGGGTGATGATCATTACAAGCGTTTGGAATATCACAGATTTGAAGGCGAACATTATCTGATTACGAACAAGGCTTTCAAGTCAAAGTCACATAATGCATTAGGTCATCCGGTATCACTTGATAAGGTACCAGCATGGGCGAACATGGAAGAGGAAGTATCTATTGACGGTTTAGAGTATCCTCTATTTGCCTATTTCAAGATGCCAATGAATAACACTATAGACTATGATAGTCCACTCGGTGTTTCTATCTTCTCCAATGCCATTGAGGAATTGAGAGATCTTGATATTGCATGGAGCCGCAAGGGTGGAGAGATTGAGGACAGCAAGCATATGACATTTGTAGGACCTACGGCGGTGATGTATGCAAATAATAATGATATTAAGTTGCCGCGTTTTCTTAAGCCTGTTGATCTTGGAGATGATGTGACTAAGGATTCTGTGCATGAGCATGTGGCTACCTTGCTTACAGATCAGCGTATAGCAGATATTAACAGTGTGCTGTCCATGATCTCAACCAAATGCGGATTCTCACAAGGTCAATTTGTTCTGGATCGTAAGACCGGACAGATAACTGCCACACAGGTAGAGTCAGATGATCATGAGACGATTGAGACTATCAAGGAAATGCGAGATGCACTTCGGGATACTATCGAGCAGTTGATCTATGCGCTTGATGCGTATGCAAGTCTGTATGATCTGGCACCGCTTGGAGTATATGAGACATCATACTCATTCGGAGACCTTACATACAACTATGATGAGGACAGAACCAGACATTGGCAGTATGTAACACAAGGGAAGTATCCGTTATGGAGATATTACGTCAAATTTGAGGGTATGAGTGAGGAAGAAGCGAAAGAGATTGTAGCGGAAGCGCAGGGAGAGAATCAACAGGAAGGATTATTTAAGGAGGAGTAATGCTAACACCGGAATACCTATGGTCTGCGGCAGATGTCGTAGTCAATACATATGATGAAATGAATAACTGGGCGATTCGTGATATGGCAGAACGAATAATGACAGCAGAGTTGTATGGTGACAAGTTACCCGGTACTGCCAGATACAGAGCATGGATGATGAATCAATCCGGCATGCACTACGAGGATATGTCTAAGAAGCTTGCAGAGATCACTAAGAAAGCAGAACCGGACATCATGAAGTTATTTATTGAAGCCGGACTAACGTCAGTAGCCAACGACTATGCGCCGTTTGGCATGGATCCGTATGATATCACTAAGGATAAGGTTGCCACTCAGATATTAGAATCTGTTTACAAAAAGACAAAGGGAGAGTTGCACAACTATACCAGAACCACATTAGATCAGAGCAACAAGCTTTTTGTCGATGTGCTTGATAAGGCATTTTATGAGGTGTCTACCGGTATGCGATCATACAATGAGGTAATTCAGGAAGCTATTGAGACAGTATCAAAGGAAGGTTGCACGGTGAAGTATCCAAGCGGTCATGTGGATAAGCAAGAGGTAGCTGTTCGAAGAGGACTGATGACAGGTGTTAATCAAGCAGCCGCAGAGTTGTGTCTGCATAATTGCGAGGTGCTTGGTACGGATTATGTGATTGTAGATGCACATGAGGGTGCAAGATATTCAGAAACGGACAAGATAGCCAATCATCTGGGATGGCAAGGCGGTGTGTATAAGATACATGGTGTGGGTACCTATAGTAATGAAAAGAAAGATATTATTAGTAAGATTATTAAGTTTCTCCACAAGATAGGTATTCATGTGAAGAATGACACAATACCGAATCTGGAAGAGGAAACAGGATATCCGTCTAATCCACTTGGATTATGCGGATATAACTGCCGGCACTGTATATCCCCGTTTCTTCCACAATATGAGAAAGCAGAATATAAAAATATCAAGGTAGATCAAGAGAAAAGCAAGAGAGAATATGATCTTATGCAGAAGCAGAGAGCAAAGGAGCGTTCTATTCGTGATACCAGGAGAGAACTGATAGGATTGGATGTTGCCATTGAGAACTGCAAGGATGAAGAGACGAAGTTCAACCTTCAGATGAACTATGACAAGATCGCTAAGAAGTTGGAACGTCAGACAGATGCGTATAATAAGTTCTGCGATGAGAATAACTTGACCAGAGATTATAACCGTATGCAGACGGCAAAATTTGACAGAGATCAGGCATACAAGGCTACCAGAGGAGCAAAGAGATATGATGCGGTAGATGTACAAGAGCATAAGGTACAACATTTAAAAGGTGATAATCGTAATATTGTAAATACAAGAGTTGTGAATAGTAAGAATTACACTGAGAAGTTTGATGGTGTCGGAAGTAATAAGAAAGTGGATAATATAATTAAAAACAGAACACTTGATATCTTGGACGAACGGAATGGAACAAATTTGGAATCTGTTAGTTATATGGATATCAGAACGGGAAAAGAGATTGTATATAACAATACTACTGATCTTGAATTTGGAGTCAAATTAACAGAAGATGAGAAAAGATATATTTCTAATTATGACGGTAATCTTATTGCAATACATAATCATCCACAAAGTTCACGACCTTCATATGGTGATATAATAACGATGCAAGATCAGAAGAATGTTGAGAAAATAATAGTTGCAGCTCATAATGGAAAAGTGTATATTATAAGTAATATTGACAGAACAGTTAATTTAGAAACCATGTATGAAAAGGAGATTACATTTTACAAGAAAAATGGATTCGATATAGCACTGGCAAAAAAGAAAGCGCTTGATGCGATTTATGAAAAAGGGGTGTTTGAGTATGAAGAACGATGATCGATCAGATTTGATTTTTGATGATCTTTATGATCCGGATATCACCGGAATGGATTTGACAGATGAAGAAATGGAAGAGATTCGTAAGGAACATGAACGATTAGGAATCAAAGATTAGAATGTATAGAACACATGGTTGCATGTTTCATAAAAACGTGATATAGTAAGAATATCGGAGGTTACGGATGGACATCTGGAAGAGAGATGACGAGGCGAAGTGGTTGCCATGTCCGGTATGCCATCAGCCGAAGATGCTAAAATATAATAGTGAAACCGTATTGAAATCATTTCCGGCATATTGTAAGAAGTGCCGGAGAGAAAGAATAATCAATTTTGATGCGAGAATAATCAAGTAGAGCCTAAGAGCCGAGTATTAGCAGAGATACTAGGCTCTTTTTTGATTTAGAAAATGTGAGCCGACTGTAGTACCGCTTAGCGATTGCAGCCGGCTCTTTTCATTTACTTACCTCCTTTCAAATGAAAGGCCCGCTGTAAGATTGCTGACTTAGGAGCAACATCTAAAATCCTCCAGGATGTTGTAGCAAGGTTCGAATCCTTGCCAGCGGATTACCGCGCACGGGTTTACAGTGCAATTTTCCACCACTGCTGACGGAGCAGTTAAATAAAACGATGAAGGAGAATGGAACATGCAGAACATTTTAGAGATTTTGAAGGGTATCGGTATTGAGGTACCAAAGGACAAGGCAGACACGCTCAATGAGGAAGTGGCAAAGAACTACAAGACCATTGTTGAACATGACAAGAAGGTCAAGAAGTTAGAGACGGAGCGTGATGGCTACAAGGAACAGCTTGACACCGCAAACGAAACACTCAAAGGTTTTGAGGGAGTAGATGTGGAAGAGATGAACAAGAAGCTGGAGCAGTATAAGACCGAGAAGAAAGAGATGGAAGAGAAGCATAAGCAGGAGATCTACAAGAGAGATTTTGCGGATGCGCTTTCTAAGGCAATGGAAGAGGTCAAATTTACTTCTGAATCTGCCAAGGATTCGGTCATGCGGAAGATTACAGATGCGGATCTGAAGCTGATTGATGGTAAGATTATCGGTCTGAATGATATGATCGCTACGATCAAGGAGAAAGATGCTTCTGCATTTGTAGATGAGGAACAGCAGAATCTGGAGAATAATAAGCCACATTTCACCAGAGGAACACAGGGTAACAAGGAAAAGAAAGGTCATATGACAATGACGGAGTTATTTAAGATGAAGAATGAGAATCCAGATCTGGATATCTCACAGTACATCGGAAAGGATGAATAATTATGTTATTTGATGCTAAGAACTTCAACGGTGAAGTATTTGGGACATATGTAGATCAGGTCAAGAACCTCAATCGTAACCAGTTAATTCAGTCTGGTGCGATTGTTGAGAATAACCAATATGCAAGCCTGTTAAAGGACCAGGTAGGTGGTAATTACATTACTGTACCTATTAAGGCACGTATCAAAGGTACTGCCGGTAACTATGATGGTAACACAGATATTACCGCTGAGAGTCGTAAGACTTACACACAGGGACGTGTTGTAGTTGGACGTCAGCAGGGATTTGAGGAGAAAGATTTTGCATCTGATATCTCCGGAGAAGATTTTCTTCCGGCTACGAATGAGATTGCAGAGTTCTGGGATGATGTAGATCAGGCTACCTTGCTTTCTGAAATGAAAGGTATTTTTGCAATGACAGGTGCAAAGAACCTTGAATTTGTCAACGGACATACATACGATATCTCTGCAGATGTAGAGAATGGTACATTTGGTCCAACAACATTGAATACGGCTATTCAGCAGGCACTAGGAGATAACAAATCTAAGTTCAGCTTAGCAATTATGCATTCTGTAGTTGCTACTAACTTGGAGAATCTTAAGATTGTTTCTTATGCTAAGTACAATGATGCGGATGGTATTCAGAGAGATGTTTCGCTTGCTACTTTGAATGGTCGTATTATCCTGATTGACGATAATATGCCAACAGAGAATGTGAAAGCTGTTGCAGAGAAAGGTACTCCTGGAGAGGATGGCTATGTAGCAGCACAGCCAGCATACACTAAGTATACCACTTATGTATTTGGTGATGGAGCCATTGAGTATACAAACTGTGGCGCAAATGTTCCTTATGAGATGACAAGAGATCCTAAGACTGCCGGCGGAAAGACTATCATGTATGCCAGACAGCGTAAGTGCTGGTCTCCATACGGTATCTCATTTAAGAAACCTTCTGTAACTTCTCCAACGGATGAACAGCTTGCAGATGGTTCTAACTGGGAGCTTGCAAACTCTAACGAGAACGGCACACCAGAATACTTCCCACATAAGGCAATCCCGATTGCACGTATTATCACAAGAGGGTAAGGTGAACGGCTATGGCATATGCAGATTATGAGTTTTATACAACTGAATACTTCGGTAATACCATAGCCGAATCCGAGTTCCCGAAGTGGGCAGATAGAGCGAGCAGACTGGTGGATGTGGTCACACACCGCCGTCTGTTCAATGCTTATCCGGAGGATGAGTATACGGATAAACAGATTAAGATGTGTATATGTGATATGGCTGAGAAGATGGCAGAAGTGGATAAGTACAATAAAGCTTCATCCATAGATAACTCCGGCAAGTCACAGCTTGTCAAAGCCGTTTCCGCAGGGTCGGAAAGTATCACATATGGTACATCTGAATCAAAGTATGCAGAGTTATCCAAGGATGAGACTAAGGCAAAGGCATATTATCAGTCCATTGCGGTGGAATATTTGCAAGGATTAGGAGATGCAAACGGTATTCATTTGTTGTATGCGGGGGTGTGAGTATGTATAACGATACAGTAACGGTATTCAATTATTATGAGGATAAGAAAAAGAGTATTTGTCGGTGGTATCCTACCGTGTTACATGATGTAGAGTTACAGATCAATCATGGTATTACTGTCACAACCGATGGAAATGTCAATGATAACACGGCAAGCCTGCATATTCGGAATGATCTGGATAAGTACCTCAATCCGGTTGCTTTTAAGAAAGCAGAGGACAGGGAGAAACATTTCACATTAGGTCAGAAAGAAGATTTCTTTGTAGAGGGAGAATTGGACTTGATCGTGATAGATGATAATGATTACCCAGGCGGTTTCCGTGAGTACATTAAGTCGGAGTATGACAATGTATTTAAGATCACTACAGTGGAACGCTATAAGGTGATTCCTCATTTTGAGGTAGGTGGTAAGTAATGCCTGATATTCATGTGAAGTCGGCAGATGGACGTATTGATATTCAGATCAGCAGTGATCGTATCATGGATAATGTCAAAGCCGCACAGAATTATCTGGATAATGCGGTGCTGACGGATTGTAACCAATATATCCCTTTCGATAATGGAAAATTGAGGGAAAGCGGTATTCTCAACACCGTTCTAGGTAGTGGTGTAGTACAGTGGAAAACACCGTATGCACATTATCAATATGAGGGTGAGAAGTACATAGATCCTAAATATCATTGTGGAGCATTCTATGTACCGAATGTCGGATATCGCAGCCGAAATGGTGTACCAAAGGTACCAAGTGGAGAGCCGTTACAATATCACACCGAGGGAACTGGTGATCATTGGTTTGAGACTGCAAAGGCAGCGAATGGAAAAGAATGGATTCAGAATGTTAAGAAGATAGCAGGAGGTAAGTAATGGAAGAAGTAGAGAAACTATCGCAGATTGAAGTCAATAAGATGCTTCGAACTGTATATGAATATGTGAATCAATATGAAGAGTTGAAAGGATTGGAAGTATGTTTTGAGACTTTTACAGATGGTACAAGCCTTGCATTATTCTCTCAACCAGGAGCGCATGTTGTGAAGCGGTTTGTAACAGGTGGTTTTCGGGGATTTCTTCCGTTCTGCCTGGTATATCGTTCGAATCCTACCAATGATAATCAACGGTTGAAGAAACCGGAGTATTTGAGTGCATTAGCTGGATGGATGGCAGACAGTGCCAATTATCCGGAGTTAGAGAACATAGAGATTGAAGAAATCGAGCAGACCTCGGTTCCATACCAGAGTAATACGGATGAATCGGGAGTCTCTGATTATATGGTAACTTTTAATTTATATTACAGAAAGGAAGATTGACATGGCAAAATTAAAGAGACAGGCATTGTTACATTACATTGATGCTTCGTTTGGTGGTGCTGGTTCGCCAAAGTGGTTTCTGATCGGCAAGGATATTGATGATATGTCAGTAGATCTTGGAGTAGATATGAAGACCAAGAAGAACATTCTCGGTGAGACATCGGTAGATGATAAGGGTTATGAGCCTAAGTTATCAGCAGATCCGTACTATGCGAATCCAGATGATTCCATCTATGAGAAGCTTAAGGATATTGCAATGAATCGAAAGACTGGTTCTGATTGTGAGACTAAGATTCTTGAGGTACTTGTGGATAAGGATGAGGGACCATTTGATGCGTGGACAGAGGATGTTGTTGTGAAGCCACAGTCTTACGGTGGTGGAACAGAAGGTGTTGCGATTCCGTTTGACGTAAGTTTCAATGGCAACCGTAAACAGGGAACTGTAACAATTACGGCTAAGGTTCCAACCTTTACAGAAGGAGAGTAGTAGTATTCGGACGTGGTGAGAGCCATGTCCGATTTTTAAACGGAGGTATATCATGGAAAAGATTGTTATTCAGAGTGGTAAGAAAGTATATCAGATTGTAGATGAGAGAGATAAGGAGTTAGGAGTCATTGAGATTGATCCGGCAGATATCGGTATTGTCAAGCGCGCAGAAGATACCAAGAAGAGAATCATGGCGCAGATTGACATTATGCATGGCATTGATCCGAAAGCCAAGGATTTTGGAGATAAGATCGCACAGGTGGATGTAGCCATCAAGACGGCAATGAATGATATGTTCAATTACGATATCTCATCTGTCGTGTTCGGTAAGACACATGCACTGTCTACACATAATGGTGTGACATTTGTAGAACGTTTTCTGGATGCGGTTACACCAGTGATTGAGCAGATTTTCGATAGTGAATCAGTTGCGATCACGAACCGTGCAGCTAAGTATACAAAGCAGTATCACAATAACAACCGCCGCAAGAAGCGGTATCACAAATGATAGGTGATCTTCCTACCACGTTGAATGTGGCAGGTGTCGATTGCCCTATCCGGTACCGGTTCAAAGATTGTCTTACAATTATGCAGGCATTTGAGGATGATTCCCTCTCTAATGAGGAAAAGATATTGATCATGCTTGACATCCTCTATGAAGAGGATGAATTTGGAGAAGACACGATATTGGAAGCAGTTGACAAGGCTATCTGGTTCTTGTCACAGGGAAATACCCAGCCTGTCAAGGAAGAGAAGCCATTGTCACGTCTGGATAAGGATGAACAGTTGATATTTGCCGCCGTCAATGAGGTAGCGCATACAGATATTCGTACAGATGATAATATGCATTATTGGACTTATCTAAGTTATATGCAGGCTATCAGTTCACATTCGTTGTTTGCGAGCATCGTCCGTATTCGTGAGAAACGGAACAAAGGTTTGAAGTTAGAGCCGGAAGAAAAGAAGTTCTACAAGGAACATAAAGAGATGATTGATCTACAAGAACCGACCGAAGAGGATAAGGAATTTGTGGACTTTATTAACAGTATTACATAGGTTTGAGAGCCATAGAGCCGCCTAGAAAGGAGAGGTTCTATGGCTAATTTTGATGGAACCGTAAAAATTGATACAAAAATAGATCATGGTGGTGTTCTGAAGGGGTTTCAGAAGATGTCTTCACAATCGAAGAAGTTAACAAATGATATCAGCGAAACCACACAACAGATTGATAAGTTGCAAAAGGAACTCAATGAGTTACAGAATGCACCGTTGGAGAGTACAGCAATCAATAATATGTCCTCACAGTGCGACACGTTGGATAAGAAGCTGCTCGACCTGTTAAACAAGAGAGAACAGTTAGAGATGAGTACGGCTAATACTATGGGTGGAATTGGCTCGGCAGCTATTCCCAATCAGGCAGCCCTAGATTCTCTCATGGAGAATAATAAAGAGTGGCAGAAGATCACTGCAGAGATCAATAAGACGGATGCGGCACTTACCAAATATGAGAAGAAGTTAGAACAGGCAAAAGCTACCGAGCAGAAGAAGAGAGATACTGCTATCGACAAGAAATCAACTGCCATCGAGAAAGCCACAAATAAGTTAGATGTGTACAAGACGAAACTCGCCGAGGTACAGGAGAAAGAGAGTGGTATCGGTAAGAAGCTCGATAGTATATCCAACCTTGCAAAGAAAGGCTTTGCCAATATGACAAAGTCCGGCAATAAGAGTAACGGTATGCTTGATAAGCTGAATGGATCTGTATCACGGTTCACTAAGCGTATCTGGGGCGTGCTTTCAAGCGCATTGGTATTTACGGTGCTATCGAAAGCTTTTACCTCTTTGAGAGAGAAGATAGCCGCTACAACGAAGCAGAATGCACAGTTTAGTGCAAGTATGGCGGTCATACGAGGGAATGCAAGTTCTGCGTTTAATACGCTGATCACGGCGGCAATGCCAGCACTCAATTCGCTTATGTCGGTGATAGCCAAAGCGACAACCTATCTGAATACATTTATATCCTTATTATTTGGTAAGACAGTAAAGAGTGCAAATGCGGCGGCATCTGCTACTAACGGACAGGCTGCAGCATTAGATAAAGCGGGTAAGGCTGCAAAGAAAGCAAGCGAATATCTGAATGCATATGATGAGATGAATGTGCAGACATCCGAGAATGATTCTTCCGGTGGTGGAAGTGGCGGCGGTTCTAATCTGACTTACACCGAGGATGCCGATGTGGAAGGTCAGGTATCAAAGTATCTTGACCGTATCAAGAAAGCATGGGAAAAGGCTGACTTCACGGAATTTGGTACTATGCTCGGCAATAAGATCAATGGTGTGTTAGAGAACATTGATTGGAGCGGCATCCAGACCGGTGCTACAAAGTTAGGAAAGTCACTTGCTACATTCCTTAACGGATTCTTCGAGACTCCGGGATTATTCACCAATATAGGCACTACAATAGCCAATGCGCTGAATACAGTGATCAATGCGTCTCTTGGATTTGCAGAGAATTTCCATTTTGATTCTGCTGGTAAAGCGGTAGCAGATGCTATCAATGGATTCTTTAAGACTTTTGATGCGACAGGATTAGCGCAGAGTATTCATGTATGGATTCAAGGTGCGTTGACATTTGTATCTACATTACTTAAAAATACTGATTTCACTCAGATTGGTAATAAGATCGGGCAATTTCTAGGGAATCTGGATCTGGAGGACTTCTTAGATGATATTGCGTCCATTGTATGGGAAGCTATTAAAGGCGGATTTGATCTGCTAAAGGGTATGTTCCAAGAAGCACCATTGGAAACGGCATTGATAACAGCATTTGGCATATTGAAGTTCACAGGCCTTGGATCAAGCATTGCTAGCAAAATTGGAAAATCAATTACCGATCATTTAATGGATGCAGGATCTGCAGCATGGTCGGGTTTGTCTAGTGTGGGTTCTACAATATACACTGCTCTAGGCAAGGCTTGTGCTAGTGCGACAAGTGCCGTTGCTACATTGGCAAGTAAGATTGCGGGTGGAATTACAACAGCAATCGGTAATGTTGGTACATTCTTGACAACAGATATTGCTACTGTATTCTCCGGTGGTGCAGCGTCCATTGCAGCGGGATTATTTGCAGCCATTGGAGCAGCAATCGCTGGTTGGAAGATCGGACAGTTAATTTATGACAAATTCTCGGAGCAGATAGATGATATTGTATTCAAGGTATGCGATTTCTTTACCCAGACGATTCCACAGGCTCTTAGTAATGCCGGAAATGCGGTGGTAGACTTTGCTGTAAACGTTAAGGGTAGTATTGATGAGAAAGCACAGGAGATTAAGATTTGGTTTGCCAATAAGACAGACGAAGCCAAATCACTGATTGCCACAGCAAAAGCAAAAGTGGAAGGTCGGTTTGATGAGCTTAAGAATTATTTTGCTGACAAGGCAGATAAGGTCAAGAATTTCATTGCAAATGCTACTACAAAAGGCAAGGATGCAATTGATAAGATTAGTGCATCATGGAGTACATTGTCAGCACTCACTAAGAAGATTGGTTTAAAGGCTACTGCAAAGGCAGCCGGTAAAGCGGCTATTGATTCTATCAAGAAATCATGGGATAAGTTGCTTAGTTCTAAACAAGTTCAGACATTGAAAGTAGCGTTCCAGGATAACTTCACCAGACCATTAAAGACTGCATGGAACGGTATTGCAAAGGTGCTGAATAGTGGTTTAGATAAGATTAACGAATGGTTGCCAAGCAACTTGAAGTTTAGTGGAAGAATTCATCAGTTTGCAACAGGTGGTTTCCCAGACATGGGGCAGTTGTTCATTGCCCGTGAGCGTGGAGCCGAGATGGTCGGTAATATTGGCGGTAAGACAGCAGTAGCAAATAATGATCAGATTACAACTGCTATTGCGGCAGCCGTAGGACCTGCGGTGTATGATGCCATGATGAGTGCTATGGCGAATGGTGATAGCGGACAGATCAACCTTAACTTAGAGCTTGGCGGTCAGAAGATTACAGACTATGTAATCCAGGATGTAAAGAATCGAACATTTGCGAGCGGTGGCAGAAATCCGATACTTGTATAACTCTTAAATATGAGGTATAATGCAGGTAGAGCCGAGAGCCAAGTACATTTAATTATTATTAGATGTGCTTGGTTCTTTTTGTGTTTATGAGGAGAAATTAGAGATGAATATATCAACAGATGTGCTGTATCTGGATGGTGTCAGAGTAGCCACTCCCAAAGAAGGTGGTATTTCTTTAGGTAGATATAAGACATGGTCGGAGAACTCAGGACGAACAGATGAGGGCAAAGCAATTGGAACAATTAAATATATTAAGACCAAGCTTGAAATATCCTGGGATACTTTGACATCTGCTGACATTATCAAGATAGACAATATTGTAAGTAATAAGTCAAAACCTTTTGTGAGTGTTAAGTTCAGAGGTTTGGATGGAGAGTTCAAGACTATAACGGCATATTTTGGTGATTCGGTTATTCCGATTACCAGATATAAGAATGGAAAGCCTGTTATATCAGGGTATAAGTTAAGCACAATAGAACAGTAGGTGAAGTATGAGAGCGTATAACGATGAGTTAATTGAACAGGCATTGTCATACGGATCCTGTCAGTATTCGATTGAACTGTATAAGAATGACGTGTTGTTAGATATTGATCACGACAAAGTCAAAGTATATTTTATTGGTTCTAAGATACCGGTAGGATGTGTGACACGGCATTATATGACATTTACAACTTCATACGGAGATATTGCTAAAGACGATAAGATCACACTGAAATTGGAAGCATATGGAACAACGCTGACGATTGGCGAGTTTTATGTGACAGATTTCGATAAGAGAACCGATACCAAGTCATACACAGCATATAGCTCTAAAGTTGAGCTGAGTGTAGTGTTGGATGAAATGGTGTCCGAAAATGAAGCAGAGACAATTGATGATATCGTGAATTATTATCTGGAGAAGAATGGAATATCATTTCAGAGTTCCTTTACTCCAGCTAATATGAAGTTCTATGTGACAAGTATTGCGGGTATCACTTTGTTGGATCTCTTGTCAGACTATGGCAAGGTTCACATGTGTAATTTTATTCAAGAGGGCAACACCTTAAAGGCAGTAACATTAGGTGGCAATCATTCGGAAGTTACTTATGATAAGTCAGAGGTTGTCTATAATAACAATTTTGCAGAGTATTCAGAGGAGAAGACGCTTGATTATGTCAATATCAAATATACGGAATTCTTCTATGAAGAGGATGAAAAGACTTATGTATGCCAGGAAGCCAACATCATGGCGAAACGGAATGATTCACCTGTGGATGGTATTGATATAGATTTTGCACTGATACCGTATTCAAAGACGGATGTCAGTAATCTTGCTGCAAGATATGCTAAGTCTATGGTGGATAATCCGTATAATCTCAATGATTATACAGTGAAGTTTCTTGGAGATCCACGACCAGAAGTTGGAGATGTTGTCAATGTGAAATGCGGTGATGTAATTAAACCGATTCGAGCTGGAAAGATAGAGTGGAATTGGGATGGCGCATTGACCTGTACAGCATCTACCGGACCGGATAATGCAAGCACAGGAAAGGGTGTTTCACTACAGCAGATGGAGAATACATTGCGTAGGGTGTCAACAGATCTTCTGACAGTGAAATACAATGCTGTGTATACCAATGAACTGTATGCCAAAGTCGCACAGGTCGGCTTCTTAACTGCAGAAGAGTTTAATGTGGCATCCGAGAAGATAGAGGAATCCCTTACACAGATCAAGAAACAATTGAACAATGAGTTGGAAGCTTACATTGGTGATCCTAGACCGACTGCTACCAACTATCCGGCTAATGAATGGACGGAAGAGCAAAAAGTACAAAATGTCGGCGCCAAGTATTACTGCTCTGACGGTACATCATGGCAGTGGATGTATGATGAACTATCACATAGTGATTGTGCGATATCGCACAGTGGCAATACGTTGACACATTATTATTGGATGCAGTTATCAGATTCAGCAGTAGGAGAAGCTCTAGCCAATGCAAATGACGCATTGAAGCAGATCGGGGATCTGTCAACCAAGCTGATCCGTGACTATTACACCAAGACTGAGACAGATGCTAGTTTCAAGGCAACCAATGAAGGGGTTGAATCCTTGGCAAAGCGGACGGAGACGGCAGAAGCTAATATTGAATCAATAGATGGCAGATTTGCCAATTATATTGATACTAAGACTTATGAATCCGGTTTGACACAGACCGCAGAAGGATTCAAACAATATGCCGAGAAGAATTACACCACCAAGACAGAATTCGGCAATATGAAGATTGGCGGTGAGAATCTCATTTTGAATAGCCTGAACTTCATGGGACTATCGCATTTTATCTACAGTTACAAGTTGGCGCACAATAGCGTCCAACTTACACATAAATCAATCAATTTAGTACATTAGGAGGTAGATTATGGCACAGGAAATAACAACGTATGATGAGGTAAGTACAATCGACAAAAATACCAAGCTGCTACTCACTAAGGACGGCGGTCTGGGGCAGAAGAGCATTGAGGAAGTAGGAAATGTGATCAATGGAACCGGTGATATTTCCGGGATCGGGGATGGCACGGTGAAGGGTGCAATCAGAGGATTAAATGATGAGATGGCAAATGCAATAATATCTAAAGATGTTGTACTTACTGCTCCAGAAATGTTTAGTCAACATAGAATAAGCGAATTATTGGGTATTAATA
>CACWQE010000003.1:0-343 GCA_902762905.1 uncultured Lachnospiraceae bacterium
GTCATGTGGCACATTCAAGTACCGGCGGTTCTGAAGTACCTGCTTATGATAGATGTTATATCCTTGCAACCGATATTTACTGTAATGTGTTTCGCACTGATCGACATTACGTACGTTTTTACACCTAGCAACGAAACAATGCTGGTCTTTATGCCGTAACAATATTAACCAAAGTTAATGCTTGGAAAACATAGTGTCATAGCCGTTGCTAATGTATGTTGCGCATGCTCGTTAAAATAGATTGCGGTGAAGAAGGTTGTCATGAATGAGTGCAGGTACGTGGAGTACGCCAGCACTTGGTGAGCGATGGAATCGCGAACCTTAGTACTGCTGCGTGCGAGTC